>JAFOSK010000036.1 GCA_017392945.1 Treponema sp. | reverse complement strand
GTCACGAGCCTGTTTTAAAGGTAAATCCTAAAAATCTGCTGAGCGCAGATTTTTTTAACGGATTTCCTATTTTAGGCAAGCTGCCAGTTTTTTTTTTAACCTGAGGGATCCCCGGGCGCAGGCCGCGGGGATTTTTTTATGCCCGGGGACCGGCCGGCCCCGGCATGGAGGGGGCGCGGAGCGCGTGCGAACGCAGGTGAGCACCGACCGTGAGGGCAGCCCCGGAACGCCGGTTGCGGATGAACTGGCCTGGGAAAGATAGTAGAGGGAATCTTGTTTTATGGAAGAAAATAGGGTAAGATTGTCGTATGGAAACGGCTTTGTATTTGATTCCTGTTACTTTGGGGGATACGAATTATTCTAGGGTTTTGCCTGAATATAATTCAGAGATTATCCGTGGAATTCGTTTTTTTATTGTGGAAAATATAAAATCGGCAAGACGTTTTTTAGCTCAGGTTGAGAACAGTCATGTTGATGATGCAGTTTATTATGAATTGAGTGAGCATACTGACGTTAAAGATATTGGAGATTATTTAGATCCTATTGCTAAAGGTGAATCTGTCGGGGTTATAAGTGAAGCTGGGTGTCCTGCGGTTGCTGATCCTGGGGCTGATATTGTTGCTATAGCTCAGAAGAGAAATATTAGGATTGTGCCTTTAGTCGGACCTTCTTCTATGATTATGGCAGTTATGGCTAGTGGTTTGAGTGGTCAGAGTTTTGCTTTTAACGGCTATCTTCCTGTAAAGCCTGCAGAAAGAAGTTCAAGAATCAGACAGCTGGAACAGAGAGCCTTGAAAGAAAGGCAGACTCAGCTTTTTATTGAGACTCCATACAGGAATGCCCAGATGTTTGATGCTATTGTTTCTGCGTGTAGGAAAGAAACTAAGTTGTGTGTTGCGGCTGGCATTACGACGGATCATGAATATATTAAGACTAAGACTTGTGCTCAGTGGAAAAAATGCGGGCTTCCTGATCTTAAAAAAATTCCTGCTATTTTTCTTATTGGTATTTAATTACTGCCTTTAAAATTTTAAATAGTCTTTATCGACTGGAGCTGTTATGAATAAATCCTATCTTTTTTTTGATATTGAATGTGCCAACTGCTTTGATGGCGTAGGTAAGATGTGTTCTTTTGGGTACGTTATTGTTGACGAGGAATTTAATATTCTTGATGAAGATGACGTTGTAATGAATCCTGAGACTGAGTTTGATTGGTATCTTTTTGATCCGAAAAAAGGGTGTATGCTGGCTTATTCAAAAGATTATTTTAGGATGCAGCACAATTTTGAAAGTTTTCATGGTGGTATTAAAAAACTGATGGAAGCACCTGAACGCAAGATTATGGGATTTTCTTCTTCTAATGACGTTGGATTTCTTGTGAGTGCTTGCGAAAGGTACAATCTTCCCTCAATTAATTATGCCTGCTATGATATTTGTTCAGTTGTTGAGCAAGCTAACGGAGGTGCACATAAAAAACTTGACGAATGGTGCGTTTTTTATGGTGCGGATATTTCAGGCTTAAGAAAGCATAAAAGTTCTGATGATGCTAAAATGACTATGCTTCTGACCAAGGCTTTCTGCGAAAAAAATGGTTTTGGAATTGAGGAACTTCTGGAAAAAAACAAAGCAATTAAGCTTAGTGTTGAAAAATATATTGAGCAGAGGGAAATAAACCGTCATAACAAAGAAATTATGAAAAAAATTTCTGATCTTTATGGAAAAAAGGCTCGGGCTCTGCTTTCTCATAAATTGAGCGGTAATTATGCTTTTGGATATAAGATTAAAGGTGATTACGATGAGGCTTTGAAAATTGCCCAGCTTGTGTTCAAGCACGGCGGAATTTTTATGAAATCAATAAAAAATAACGGTACTGTGATTCTGCCTGACAATGCTGAGAACTCATTAAGGGAAGATCTAAAAAAACGAAATTTGAAGTATATTACGGTTTCGGAATTATTGGAACTTGTCCGACTTGAATAGGACTATATTTTTGAAGAGTGTACTTTTTATCTGTAGAATATTGAGGAATTTGACCTTTTTTGTTATTATCTCTATAGTGTATAAGAGTGATTTCCTACTAAAATGATAAACTTTGTGGCGGCTTTTACCCGTCTTTTAAGGAGTAAAAATGTCTTTGCTTGATGTTCAGAACATTTCGGTGAGTGTTGAAGATAAACAGGTTCTTAAAAATCTTAGTTTGAATATTAATGCTGGTGAAGTTCACGTTCTTTTAGGACCGAACGGTGCTGGAAAATCTACTTTGGGAAATGTCCTTATGGGCAATCCTGTATATAATCTTACGGATGGAAAGATTTTCTTTAACGGTGAAGATATTACCGGAGAAAGCGTTGATAAAAGAGCAAAGTCTGGTATGTTCATTTCCTTCCAGAATCCTTTGGAAATTCAGGGGATTTCTCTTGAAACATTTATTCGTTCTGCAATTCAGCAGCGTACAGGAGAGCGCGTAAAGCTTTTTCAGTTTCAGAAGGAACTTCAGGCAAACATGAAGCTTCTGAATATGGACGATTCATATGCAAAGCGTGATCTTAATGTGGGATTTTCAGGAGGAGAGCGAAAAAAGAGCGAAATTTTACAGCTTCTTATGCTTAAGCCGAAGTTCGCAATTCTTGATGAAACTGATTCTGGGCTTGATGTTGATGCTGTAAGGACTGTTTCAAAGGGAATCGAAGAGTATCAGAAATCGCAAAACGGGGGACTTCTTATAATCACTCATTCTACTAGAATTTTGGAAAGTCTGAAGGTGGATTATGTCCATGTTCTTGTAAAGGGATCCATTGTAAAAACGGGTGACAGTTCGTTGATCGATGAAATTAATGAAAATGGATTTGACGCATACTTGAATTAGTGGATTTATTATGGCAGAAGATAAGATTATTGTTGATGATATAAACCGGGAATTTTATGATTTCCGTTACGAAGAGTCTGAAAAAGATTTTTACCGCATTGAATCGGGACTGTCCCCTGAGATAGTCCGTAAGTTGAGCGAGGAAAAAGGAGATCCGGAATGGATGCGTGAATTTCGGCTTAAATCTCTTGAAATATATAATCGCATGAAAGTTTCTACCGACTGGATGCCGAATATTGAAGGTCTTCATATTGAAGATATTTCTACTTATGTGCGTCCTAAGACTAAGATGAGCGGTAAGTGGGAAGATGTTCCAGAAGATATAAAAGAAACTTTTGAAAAGCTTGGAATTCCAGAAGCTGAGCGAAAAAGCCTTGCAGGAGTAGGTGCCCAGTATGACAGCGAACTTGTTTATCATAACATTCAGAATGAGGTTGCAAAACAGGGGGTTGTCTATCTAGATTTTGAAAGTGCGCTGAAAAGCGAAGAATGGGGGCCGATGGTAAAAGATTACTTTATGACCCTTATTACTCCCCGGGATCATAAATTTGCGGCGTTGCATGGTGCTGTATGGTCTGGAGGTTCTTTTGTATATGTACCTAAAGGGGTTAAACTTTCGTTCCCTCTTCAGTCTTACTTTCGTCTGAATGCAAAAGGCGCCGGACAGTTTGAACATACTCTTATTATAGTTGATGAAGGAGCTGATCTTCATTTTATAGAAGGTTGTTCCGCTCCTAAATATAATGTTGCAAATCTTCATGCCGGCGCGGTTGAGCTTTTTGTAAAGAAAGGTGCCCATCTGCGTTATTCTACTATTGAAAATTGGTCAAAGAACATGTACAACTTGAACACTAAGCGTGCCAGGGTTGAAGAAAATGCTTCTGTTGAATGGATTTCTGGTTCGTTTGGAAGTCATGTTGGCTGTCTTTACCCAGAAAGTGATCTTGTTGGTAGAAATGCAAGGGCGGAGTTTACCGGAATTACATTTGCCGGCAATGGGCAGGATCTTGATACTGGTGCAAAAATGGTTCATCTTGCTCCTGATACTACCAGCGTAATCAATTCTAAGTCAATTTCCAAGGGTGGTGGAAAATCTACCTATAGATCTGCTGTATATATTGGAAAAAAGGCGGAAAATTCAAAGGCTAGCGTATCCTGTCAGTCGCTTATGATTGACAGCGGTTCCCGAAGCGATACAATTCCTGCCAATGTTGTCCTTACGGATAAGGCTGATGTAGGTCATGAGGCCAAAATAGGCCGTATTTCAAATGACGCGGTGTTCTATCTTATGAGCCGAGGAATAAGTGAGGAGGATGCAAGAAGTATGATTGTAAGTGGTTTTGCAAATCCTGTTTCGAAAGAACTTCCTATGGAATATGCGGTAGAAATGAACAATCTTATTCGACTTGAAATGAAAGGTTCGATGTAGCGTATTGCTGCGTTTGTTTTAAGGATGAATGAATGACTGAAAATAAGATTATGGAAATAAATAAGATGCCTTCTCCTACGTGGAGCTGGCTTAAGATGAACAAGGCTGAAGTTTCGTTAGAAAATGACATTGAGAATTTTCTTCCGGATTTTAAGGTTGGGGCTGGAGTTGTCTATAATGAAGCAGGTTTTGAAGGTGCAACTGAACTTCCTGAACTAAGCAGTGGCACTGGTGTTGTTATTGATGGTAATTATATTCCCGTTGGAATTTCTGTTCCGGCCGGGAAGAAGATTTCTGAACCTGTCGTTCTTACTTATAATTTTGCCGCTGGAATGAATGCTTATACAGGACAGGTTATAAAGGCTGGAAAAGACTCTGAGCTTACTGTAATAATTCTTTCTTCTTCTGATGATAATGCTCAAGGGCAGCAGATTGTTGATACGAAGGTTTTTGCTGATGATGGGGCTAAGGTCCGGGTTATAAAAGTTCAGCTTTTAGGGAATAATTTTGTTCAGCTGGATGATACTGCTTCTTATGTGTCTGAAAAAGCATACGTTGATGTTGTTCATGTTGTTCTCGGTGGTAAAGAAACTTATGTAGGCGTTGGTTCTAATCTTAAAGGGTATAAATCTTCATTCAATTCAGAGCTTGCATATTATTGCAGAAATGAGCAGATTTTGGATATGAATTATGTCGTTCTGCAGTACGGAAAAAAATCTGAATGCTACATGAATGTAAGAGGAACTGTTACAGATAAGTCTAAAAAAACTTACCGTGGAACTATAGATTTTAAGCAGGGGTGTGCTGGGGCCGTTGGACAGGAACAGGAAGAAACTCTTATTCTTAGTCCTGATGTTGTAAATAATTCGATCCCTGTGATTCTTTGTGATGAGGAAGATGTTTCTGGTGAGCATGGGGCTTCTATAGGACGCTTGGGAGATGATGTTCTTTTCTACATGCAGTCAAGAGGTATTGATGCAAAAGCTGCGGAACGGGTTCTTGCCAGGGCAAAGGTTCAGGCTGTAGTTTCGATGATAAATGATGCTGATGTTACAGAAAAAACAGAGCATTTTATGAATGATATTTTTGGAGCAGAATGATGAAAAATGCCTTTAAGAAAGACTTTCCTTTGTTTTCATCTGTGGAGAATAAAGGGCTGATATATTTTGATAATGCCGCCACAACTCAGAAACCTTATACGGTCATTGAGGCTTTGGACAGATATTATTCGCGCAATAATGCTAATCCCTTGCGAGGTCTTTATGATCTTAGTGGGCGAGCAACAGAAGAATATGAAAATTCCCGTCATGTGGTTGCGGAATTTCTGAACGCAAAGGACTGCGAAATAATTTTTACCCGTAATGCCTCTGAAAGTCTTAATCTTGTGGCTTATACATGGGGATTTGTGAATATTTCTGCCGGAGATGAAATTGTTGTTTCAATAACAGAGCATCATTCAAATATTCTTCCATGGCAGATGCTTTGTTCTACAAAGGGGGCTAAGCTGGTTTTTCTTGAGCCAGATAAAAGCAGCGGAGAATTTTCTGATGAAGAACTGAAAAAAATTAATTCCAAGACTAAGCTTGTTGCCATAGGGCAGGTGAGCAATGTACTTGGAATTACTCATCCTGTAAAAAAAATAGTTTCGCTTGCTCATTCAGTTGGCGCAGTCTGTGTTGTTGATGGTGCGCAGGCTGTTCCTCACATGAAAGTTGACGTTAAAGATATTGATGCTGATTTTTATGCGTTCAGCGGTCATAAAATATGCGGACCTATGGGAATCGGTGTTCTTTATGGAAAGAAGTCTTTGCTTGAAAACATGCCTCCATTTCTTCGTGGTGGTGAAATGATTGAGTATGTTACAAGAGAAGGTGCTACTTGGGCTGAATTACCGCATAAATTTGAAGCAGGAACAGTCAATGCCGGAGGGGCCGTTGGTCTTGCGGCTGCAATAAAATATGTTCAGTCTGTTGGTTTTGATAAAATTGAAGAACATGATAATACCCTTGCAGCTCTTCTTATTGAGCGGCTCAGAGATTATCCTTATATTCATATTATCGGTAATCCTGATCCTGCCCGCCATTGTGGAATTGTTACGTTTACCTTAGATGGAGTTCATCCTCACGATATTGCAAGCCTCTTAGACACTGAAAAAATTGCTATCCGTGCAGGTCATCATTGTGCTCAACCATTGGGAGCGTATCTTGGGCTGCCTGCAACCGCCAGGGCCAGCATGTATTTTTATAATGATGAGGATGAAGTAGAACGTTTTGCTGCTGCATTGCGAAAAATTCGCAGTATGAGCGGATACAAGGATTAGTTTTAGGAGTTTATTTTGGATACTAAGGAACTTTACCGTGAAATTCTGAATGAGCATAATCTTAATCCTTCTCATAAAAAGGATATGAACGGGGCGACTCTTACATTGAACGGAGTTAATCCAAGTTGTGGCGACAATATTACGTTAAATCTTAAGGTTGAAAACGGAATTATTGTAGATGGCTCTTTTACAGGAAGTGGATGTGCGGTAAGCCAGGCAAGCTGTGACATGATGCTGGATCTTGTAATAGGAAAATCCGTTGAGGAAGCAAAAAGCCTTGATGGAATCTTTATGAAGATGATCCGTGGTGAAATTTCGGAAGAAGAAATGGAAGCTTTGGATGAAGCCGCTTCTTTACAGGACATTGCACGTATGCCTGCAAGGGTAAAATGCGCTGTTCTTGGCTGGCGTACTATGCGAGAAATGTTTGAAACTAATTCAAAATGCGCTACATGTGCAAATTCTAATTGTCACTGATTTTTATTTGAGCTTATGAGGAACTATGGACGCTTTTTTCTGGGGGCGTTCATTTTTTTTCGTTTTTACTCAATATTTTACTCTTTAAGTTATATAGAATATTGTGCAGTTTCTTTCTTAATGATAAAATATCTTAATAAGGAAACTACAAAAACCGCGTTCTGCGGAATTTTTTTGGGGGAATAAATGATCTACACAGCAGAAGTAGAACACATGTGTCCTTTGGCTAAAGGCGCATATCATGGACCTGCTCCGATTCCTGAGGAAGGAAAATGGGTTCAGGCTAAAAAAATCGAAGATATTTCTGGATTTACACACGGTATCGGTTGGTGTGCACCACAGCAGGGTGCCTGCAAGCTTTCTTTGAACGTTAAAGACGGTATCATCGAAGAAGCTTTGGTTGAAACAATCGGTTGTTCAGGTATGACTCACTCAGCTGCTATGGCTTCTGAAATTCTTATTGGAAAAACAGTTCTTGAAGCTTTGAATACTGACCTTGATTGTGATGCTATTAACACTGCTATGCGTGAACTCTTCCTTCAGATTGTATACGGTCGTTCACAGTCTGCTTATTCTAAAGACGGACTTAAAGTTGGTGCTTCTCTTGAAGACCTCGGAAAGAACCTCCGCTCTCAGGTTGGAACAATGTTTGCAACACGCAAGACTGGCCCACGCTATCTGGAAATGACAGAAGGCTATGTAGAAACTTGTGCTGTAGACAAGGACAACCAGATCATCGGTTACAACTGCATCAACTTCGGTAAGCTGATGGATGCCCTCAAGGCAGGAAAGCCAGCTCAGGAAGCAATTGAAGGAGCACGCACTCACTACGGTCGTGTAACAGCAGATCAGGGTATGGTTCGCCTCATTGACCCAAGAAAGGAGTAAGAAATGGCATTATTTGAAGATTACGAAGGCCGCATTCCTCAGGTGAATAAGGCTC
>JAFOSK010000035.1 GCA_017392945.1 Treponema sp. | reverse complement strand
CGATAAGCAGCCGCAGACGATGGTGAACCTTTGCGACGTAACAAACAACCGCTATTGCGAGGTGCAGGATGTGCGTTGGGATGCCGACAACCACTATCTGCTGTTCAACATGGCGTGCCCCAGCTATGCCAGCGAAATCGGTGGCAAGGGCAGCAAATTATGACTATACATACATGGGAAGACCAATTAAAAGTACAGAAGATCATATAAAAGACGGAACTTTCAGAAAGGACAGACATGCCAACAGAGGCGTAAAAATTGACAGTTTACAGGAACTTTCAATTCCAACTGTATTGTCTCAAAAAGCTGCGGAAAAATGGGAGGAAGTTGTTCCGCCACTTTTAGACAAGGGATTAATTTCTATTGTTGATTTGCCAGAACTTACAGACGCATTTTTGCATTATGGATTTGCGCAGGACTGCCTTTTCTCTGTTTTGGACAATTACGGAAGCGTAGCAGAGTATCTTTCTAAACTGAATAAGTTTAAAGATGTGGATTTAATAGCCGAGTATTCAAAAAATATGGAGCGGTTTAATCGCACTATGCACAAATTCGGCGTTACACCAATGGAAAGAGCAAAAATTAAGATTGAGCCAAAGAAAGAAGATGAAGGTGATAACTTCATTAAGTCGCTTAGAGGGAATGGATAAAATGAATTGCCGAGAAATCCTCGGCAATTCAATAAACTAACCTAAACACATTTTAACAAAGAAGTGCGACGGCTTTAATCCGCTTTCTTCAATCTTTGCTTTTATCTGTTCGTATTCTTCCGGGGAACAGGAAAAAGAAAAGGTTTTGTATTTTTTACCTGTTCCGCTGCCTTTAGGGCGACCTTTACCGGCGTTACTGCCTTCTCGAAGTCCGCCCCAGTTTGAAGAGTATTCTTTTCCTTCTTGCTTTTTTGTTCCTGCCATTTATAAAACTCCTAAAAGATAAAGAATATTAGATTTACTGCAACTATTACGCAACATATAAGAATGAATATCCAACCTTTCATTTGACATCTCCTTAATTTAGAATTATTATTCTAAAAGCAAGGCACTCTCTCCGAGAGCCTTGCTATAGGATTACTTAATTATCAGAGCAAGCAATCCTGTGATTGAAGCGATAAGTGCGGCGACTGCTGCAATTAGTTTCGCACTTGCTTCAATCATTTTGGCTTTCTTTTCAACATTCAATTTAATCACCTCCTTGCATTTCTGCTCTTGATGTTTTAAAAATAGCACTCTTTTTATTTATTGTCAATAGTTATTAGACAAGATAAGCGCATTTATTGACTATCTAAATATAATCAAGGAGGAATATTAATTGTGAAAAAAAAAGAAAAAGATGAATACAAATATAACTGTAGGTATTACAAAGTAACATTAAAAGATTCTGAAAAAAGATATAACGATTATAAAGAATTAATGTCGAGATTTTGGAATTGGCTCTTAAAACTTTCGGCGGGAAGTTTTGGCTTATCATTTGCTTTTATGGATAAGTTCGTAAATTTGCAAAATGCTAAAAATATTCATATTCTTGAATTTTCGTGGTTATGTTTTGCCCTATGTTTGACATTTAGTCTTATGGATTTTCTATTAAGTGCATCTGACAGAATGAAAACAATAAAGAATAACTGGATAGTGTACGAAAATGAAGTTAACAAAACAAATAAAGAGATTATAAAAAGTCGTTTTGAATTTATAGATACTCTTTTAATAGCCCTTAATGTTTTATTGTTTTCTGCGGGAATAATATGTCTGATAATTTTTGTATTTCGAAATCTAACTTAGATGATGAAGAAAAAAGAGACAAGGGAGAGCCTGTACCACCAAAGCCACCAAAAAATGGACTGCCAAAAAAGACAGTCCGCTAAAACTATTCGAGAGACTTTTTAACAAAGAAATGCGAAGGTTTTAATCCGCTTTCTTCAATCTTCGCTTTAATCTGTTCGTATTCTTCCGGGGAACAGGAAAAAGAAAATGTTTTGTATTTGCGTCCGGTCCCGCTACCTTTCTTTCTTCCGCCGCCGTGATAGCCGTACCCTACATATTTAGGTTTTTCAGATGTTTCTTTTATTTCGTCCATTTAGATAGCTCCGAAGATTTTAAGACAAACAAAAAGAACAATAGCACTTATAATTCCCTGCACAACAGCAAGAAGAATTTTTACCCATAAAGGCTCTTTTTCGTTTTCAGTTGACATATAGCCCCCTAAGAAGTAAGATATGAATACACAAGAGCGGAAGACCTTAATCCGCCGCCCTTGTTCCCCGTTAGCCGGTTATCTTAGCGATAATCAAAGCTACAAGGATTTGGATTACACCTGCGATTAGTAGTAGAGTTACTTCTCGCAGGTATTTTTTTATCCATTTCTTCATACCTTACTCCTTTTAACAAGATTTTCTCTATGCGGTTCGACGAACCACCTAAATATAATGTATCATTTTAATTGTTATTTGTCAATAGTTTAATACAAAATATAAAAATGACTATACTAAAACAATGCCCTTTAATTTCACTTATCAGGAATACATTTCAGATATTTCTACTCACAAAATCCCGGCTTGTAAGAAAGTAAAGCTCGCAATTCAGCGGCATATCGACGACATAAAACAGGCAGAAAAAGGCGAATTTCCTTATTACTTTGATCATGAAAAAGCCCAGAAAGCCATACTGTTTTTTACTCAATTGACACATACAAAAGGAAAACTTGCCGGAACTAATTTTATGCCGGAACCTTGGCAGCAGTTTATAATTGCAAGCATTTACGGCTGGCGCAGAGTTGATAACGGACTTCGCCGTTTTCGTCGTGCATACATTCAGATTGCACGAAAAAACGGGAAGACTTTTCTCTCTTCAGGAGTTGCCCTTTATGATCTGATTACAGAACCCGGAGCAGAAGCCATAACGGCAGGAACTACAAGAGACCAGGCGGCCCGGTGTTTCGATGACGCAAAAAATACAGTCCGTTATTCAAAAACATTAAGGCGCTACATTCAGAATTACGCTCATTCACTTAAATGCGGCGATGGAAATATGAAAGCCCTTTCTTCTGACGCTCATACGTTGGACGGTTTGAATCCTTCCTGCGCCATTATCGACGAATACCACGCTCATAAAACAGACGAGCTTTTGAACGTAATTGAAACGGGTATGTCTGCACGAACTCAACCTCTTTTATTCATAATTACAACCGCAGGAAACGATAGAAACGTACCTTGTTTTGAAGAATACGAACGCTGTTCAAAGATTCTGGAGCGTGCAAGAGGTTACGAAAACGAGCAGTATTTCTGCATGATCTACGAACTCGATAAAAAAGACGATTGGAAAAACGAGCAGAACTGGTATAAAGCAAATCCTAATCTTAATGTAAGCGTTGAAATTGACGACTTACGGATGAAATATACAAACGCTCTGCAGAAGTCGACTGATGAAGCATCTTTCCGCACGAAAAACTTGAATGAATGGCTCAATGTTGCCGACGTATGGATAAAGCAAAGTCAATGGCAGAAATGCAACCGCCGTTTTAACGAAGACACTTTGCGGGGCTTGCGCTGTTGGGGCGGAATTGACCTTTCAAAACGTCTGGATATAACAGCTTTTACCTGGTATTTCGCACTTGAAAACGGCAAACGCTATGCAAAGCATTACTTTTTTATTCCAGAAGCGCAGATTGAAAACAAAATGCGTGGCGACAGTTATCTTTTTAGGCGCTGGATAAAAGAAGGCTATGTTTTTGCAACACCGGGCGAAACGGTTGATTATTCCTTTATGTTCAAAAAAATTATTGATGATGCGCAAATTTATGACGTTCAGGAAATTGCATATGACCGAAATCTTGCAGCGCATTTAATACAAGATTTAAGCGATGTTTTCGTATGCGTTGATTTTTCGCAGAGCATAACGGGAATGAGTGAGCCTTCTAAATCTTGGGAACAGCTTATTGCAGACGGAAAATTGATTGATAATAACCCTGTTATGGCATGGATGGTGAGCTGCGCAACAGTAAAGCCAGACGCAAACGGAAACATTAAACCGATAAAGCCAGATACAAACCGAACGACAAAACGAATAGACGGCGTTATTACTTCTATAATGGCAAACAACCGCCTTGAAGTTGCGCTTGCCGATGAAATAGCACAGAGTAATTTTAATATTGAAGATGCAATTTTTTAATAACTAAAAAATCTTTGATTTTGCTTTATGCATGTCATATAAACTTATATAATGTACTATTATAAATATCAGGAATGAATGGCTAAGCAAAATGAAAGCCAAAAAGAAAAGCCGAACTGGTTAGACATCGCAAATCTAATAATCAGTTTCGGCTTGCTCGTTGTTGCAGTTTTGGCTCTGATTCTTAAATAGAATCAGAAGTAAAACAAAAACAAGTAAGGCTGGCAACCTTGCTTGTTTTTATAGTCTATTATTTGAAAGAGGTTTTGTCAAATGATAACGAAAAATCAAATAAATATAATTTCAGATATTTTTAGAATACTTGCATTAATTATTTTTATTATTGTTCTGGTGGTAAAATAATGGCAATAAATAGCGAACATAAAAGAGGTGGATCTCGTGAAGGTTCAGGCAGAAAACCCACAGGTCGGCTTAAAATCTTTTTCAGTACTACAATAAGCGGAACTGAAGAAGAAATAAAACTGTTAAAGGAACAGGCAAAGGCGGAAGGTAAATCAGTTAGCCGTTATGTCTTGGATTGGGCTTTATCTAAAAAATAGTTTTAAAGGGCGTATGTGTAAAAGCATGCGCCTTTTTTTATGACTATTCCTTTATGTATAGATTCATAATTCCGTTAGAAACTCCAAGCAAAAAGAATTCAAGGCAATTTCTGAAGAACGGGAAAAATATTCCGAGCATTCAATATCAGACATGGGAACAGGAAGCATATTACATTTTAAAAACGCACAAAGAGCGGCCTTTAGATCCTATTGATAAACCTGTAAAGATTTGCATGACGTTTACTCATGGCGACAATGTAAGGCGGGACAGCGACAACCAGGTAAGTTCTATTTTAGACCTTTTACAGGAAATAGAAATCTTAAAAGACGACTGCTGGCAGATAGTACGACAGCTTGAAGTACATAACGAATTTGAAAAAGGAAAGCCAAAAGCCTTAATAGAAATTTCTGACTATTAAAATAAAAAAGGTAAAGAACTATGTGGGACGCAATTTCATCTGTACTCAATGGCAGCAACTCAGTCTTTGTGATGATGTTCATAATGATTTTAGTTATCTGGTTTTCAGTAATGGCAAAAAACGGATTTTTTAGAATCCGCATAAAGGGCTTAAAAATCGGCAGTGAAGAGCTGGAAAGAAAAATTATCCGGCAACAGTCCGATTGGGTAAAGCTGTATTTGGACGGAATGGAAGCAATGCTTCCTCATCCAGAAGGTTATGACACATGGCGCAGTAAATATATTTTAGAAAGAATCTATGACGAGATTGTGACATGGATTACATACAATCATATTTCCACAGATGAAATATACATAGGAATAAAACAAAACAGGGTAATAAACCTTGTTAACTCTTTAACTATAAAGAAAGAATATCAGACGGACGAGTTTAGAAAAATTATAAAGGACGAAATGGCTTTTGTAATAACTAAACTTGTAGAAATCCGCGAGCTTTATTCAAAAGAGGGCTAATATGAAATTTCCGCAGACAACAGCAAAAGAAATAGCAAAAAACTGTCAGCAGATTGGTGAAAACTCCTGCCTTGCAATGTGCTATATATTTTGTTCCGGCATAGATCCAGACGATGAACTTGAATACATCAAAATTGTGAACCGGGCAGTAAATGAAAAGATTCTCGATTCAGACTGTACAGTTCTTGATGCAGACAAATTCATTAAGTGGCTTACGGGACGGACCGTATCAGTTGTCAAGAAAACCTTGACGGCTGAAAAAGAACTAGAAGAACTTAAAGACTGTACACCCGTAAAATACAAATATGGGAATCTTGCGGGGCACTGGGTTGTCGTAAAAGACGGAAAGATTGTCTTTAATTCGCTGATTAATTCTATCAACGTAAACAAGGGAAAGCCTGTAGACGCAAGAATTATAAAATGGGGTTTAAAAGGGTAACTAAATGAAACTGTTAGGACTTGAAATTAGAAAAATTAAAAACGATACAAAATACCTGCCGCTTTCTGCGTATACAAACAGCACTGTATTTTATTATTCGCCAAAAATGAGCGTAGGCGAAATGCTGGCAAATTCAACCGTAAATGCTTGCGTAAATATTATTGCGGATGCAGTCGCATGTCTTAGCATTAATGTATACAAAAAAGGCAAAAACGGACGGGAACGGGCAGACAATCTTTCTCTTGCAAAAGTCCTTCATAGGAACCCTAATTTTTATGATACAAAGTATTCTTTTATTCAGCAGATTATGCTTCATCTTCTGTTAAAGGGAAATGCTTTTGTTTTTGTAGAAAGAAATCCTGATTATACGGTACGGGCTTTGTATCCTCTTGATCCGCAGTGTGTTGAAATCTGCATGGATAACGAAAAAGACGTGTACTATAAATATACGGTAGACGGCCGCACCTATAAATATAATTCAAGTGCGGTCCTGCATATTCCTGCAATTAAATACAATAAATTGCGGGGCTTGTCTCCAATGGAATATTCAACGCACTCTGCAAAAACGGGCTTGCAGCTTGAAGAATATACGCAGAATTATTTTGACGGTGGAATTCATTCTAAACTTATGGTAAATGTTCCGGTTGAAAACAAGAACTGGAATAAGGAAGACAGCCAGAAACTCACGGAACAGCTTCTTTCTGCTTATGGTGGCAAAGAAAACGCAAATAAACCGCTCATTCTTTCTAAAGGCCTTACAGCTCAGCCGATTAATATAAACGGAAATTCCGACAGTCAGCTTGTAGAAAACCGTGCTTTTTCTGAAAAGGAAATTGCAAAGATTTTCCGAGTACCGCTCTTTATGCTTGGAAGCGAAGCGTCAAAGTTTACGAACATGGAACAGGCAAATACAAACTTCCTGCAGCACACTTTAACGCCTTGGATTGTTAGGATTCAGGAATATCTGGACCGTCTTTTGCCGTATGAACTTCAGGAAACTCATTATGTAGAGTTTGATACAGATACAATGCTCCGTGCTGATTACAAGTCCAGAATGGACAGTTACGTTAAAGGCTTGCAGAGCGGAATTTATACTCTTAATCAGATTATGGATATGGAAAATCTTCCAAAGGTAAACGAGCCATACGCTGACAAACACATGATGCTTGAAAACTACAAGGCTCTGGGCGATTCTTCAAAAGATGGCGGAAATAAAAAAAAAGGAACATCGGACGAAGAGGAATAGAACTCCGCTGGGATGAAGAAGAACATCCCAGGGATGAAAAGGGAAGGTTTGTTTCTAAAGGGTATTTAAAAGTCCACACGTCAAAAGAAATAGGGGCTTTTGTTACGCATTCTTTGAAATCTTCAGCTGATGAAAAAATTACAATTAGTAAAATAAAACAAGATGCAAAAGTACGAATTGATCAGATAACAGGGGTTGAATTAAAAAGAGTTATTTTAGAGAATGGGGCGGTCGTTCATGCGTTAAAAAAAGAAGATCATCATTTAATGCGAGATGATTTCAAGAAAATTGGAAGGATAATAAATTCAACTACTGATATTTCTTTACAACCAAAAAAACATAGAAATAATCAAGTTTTATTATTTAAAGAGCAAAAAGATAATGGGTTACAAATCTTAATGGAAATAAGACCGAAAAAACAAAACTTAGCATTATTAACAATGTATCGTCAAAAGAAGGCGAAGTAGAGGCAACCGATGGCAAAAGCCCCCTTGCAAACGTCCGAAACGTTTCTACTTCTGGTCGCTGCACAGTTTCCTGCCGCTTCTGAAATTATCTGTTTATTAAGTAGATTTGTCAAGGTTTTTAGCAAAGCAACATTTAAGACAAAAAACAGAACAACGTGCAATGTTTACATTACTATAAAAGAAACGGTTCAAAATGGAAATTCGTTTTATTCACTAGAGCTAAAAAAATAACCCATATCTTTCGATATGGGCTTACCCTTCGCATGACACACGAAGTTCACGAACTCTTATTAGGGTTTCCTTGCCGTTTCCGGTTTAGGCAGTGCATAGTCTTATCATGGCTATGCGTATAAACAAATAATATATTAGTCTCTTTAATTTGTCAAATAAAGCGAAACTGCAAAGATTACTGTAAAAACCTTAACAAGAAGAAGATTTTTATGGGCGAAAAGACGTTTACTTTAAAAAATACAAAAGCAATTTTAAATTTAAAAATGGGAAACAAGGGATGGCGTATATAACTATTATGAATACAAAACAGAATGGAGATACATTTTATTCTGTAGAACTTTGCATGGGGTGCATGACTGCTAAGGCCATGGAATCAGAAGCTGTCTTTTTATGGATCGAACTCCTAACAAAAGGCGAAGTAGACGCGAACAATGCTTCGAAAAGCCTAACGCAAACGTCCGAAACGTTTCTACTTCTGGTTCACTACACAGCGAAACTGTGAGCTAACAGTATTAGCTGTTCATTAAGTGTCTTTGTCAAGGTTTTAGCAAAGCCGTAATTCCTGCTTCAGCGACATTCAAACCGATTTCTTTTGCTGCAACTGCAATTTTATTCATCATTGAGTTTTCAATTAAAAATTGAATGCCTTCAAGCGTGATTTTAATATTTGAAATGTCAAAATTTATTGAACCGTCAATATATTCTGAACATTCTACACCGTCAACGTATCCTGCATTTTGAAGCATTAGAAGATAATTTTGAAAGCGGTTTTCTGTAATTTTGAACTTTTTTGCGCTTAATTCTTCGGGCGGAACGCATTCTAAATCTAAGGCTAGGTCAAGAGTGTTTAATATTTTCCAGATTATGCCGTAAGTTGTATTCATAATCTTTTTTTCGGTTGAATAGATTTTTAAGTTCACAATAATAAAGTCATTACTGTAAAAATCTTAAAAATTGGCTTCTACAAAATCTATTGTTTCTTTATTTTTTGAAATCATGTCTTTGTTTGCTTTTATTTCGTCAATTGTAAACCATTTATAAATAGATTTATTTATTTTGAACTTATTTTTTTCTGGGAGAAGGTTAAAATCAAAATCTATTTTATAAAAAGTATGCTCGTAAGTTTTTATAGTTTGAGCAGATACAGAATGTTTTGAAATAGAAGTTTTTTCTGTTTTTACGATATTAAAATCATTTACTCCAAAAGCAGAAGCCATAAAATTCTTTAAATCTTCTAAATCGTTTACGTGCGTCCTTTTGTATGGAAAAAGATATGTTTTCCAGCGGTTATCTTTTTTTAATAAATATTCGCCTTTTTTGTTTTTTATTACAATCAAAGAAAACGGATGAACTTTAGAACATGAGCAAATGTCATGCAAAAGTGCTTCTACAGAATAATTAGAGCCGTAAACTGAAAGTCCAAAGATAATAAAATATATAACACCCAGGGTAATTATAGCAATTTTTTTTGTTAAAGATAAATCTGTAAAATTGGCAAGAAGTAAAGACAATAAAAAACCAATTAAACAAATAAGATTCTGAATTAGAGTATCTTTAGTTTTTATGTGATGCTTTTTATTTTCCAATAAATATTGTAAATCTTTTTCCTCTATTTCCATACCAAAATTATAAAATAAAAAAACTTTCGCTTCAAGAAAAATCTTTTTGACTATCTTTTAAAAAGGCAAAATGGAGATTTTGTATTATGACACCAAGTTTTAAAAACGATACAGACGAATTGAGAAGTTTTGATTTTGAGCTTAGGGCTTTGAAAAACGAAGAGAACGGTTCTTATCTTGAAGGTGTACCGATTGTTTTTGAACGTGAAACAGATCTGAGATATTACACAGAAGTTATTTCACGGCACGCCCTCGACAAATGCGATCTTAAAGACGTGCGCTTCCTTATTAATCACAACACAGATATGACGCCTCTTGCCAGAAGCAGAAACAACAATAAAAACTCAACTATGCAGATGGAAGTCAAAGATGACGGAATGCATATCCGTGTAAATCTTGATACGGAAAACAATTCAGAAGCGAAAAATCTTTATTCTGCCGTAAAACGTGAAGATGTAAGCGGAATGAGTTTTATGTTCTGTGTACGTGGTGATAAATGGGATGGAATCGACACAGACAAACCAAAAAGAACAATTACCGACATCAGCCGGATTTATGAAGTCAGCGCAGTAACTTTCCCTGCATACGAAGAAACTTCAATTAATGCCCGTTCTTCTATGGCACTGGACAGAGCCAAGAAGGAGCTGGAGAGCGCAAGGGCAAAAGAAGAAGCTGCAAGGGAAGAAAAAAGAAAGGCGCTTTTGACTATTGAGGAAAGGGAAAGAAGCTTGAAGCTTCTTGAACTCGAACACCTTATCTAAAAATGGAGTAATCTATGAATAAGATTGAAGAAAGGGCAAAAATCATTGCCGAAATGAAGGAAATGAACGAAAAGGCAAAAGCAGAAAGTCGTTCATTCACAGACGAAGAAGCAAAAGCCTATGCAGAAAAGGAAGCTCAGGTCAGAAAACTTACTTCAGAAATTGAAGCAGAAAAAAGGGAACAGGCATTGAAAGGCTTTACAGAAGACGTTCCAGCAGCACGTTCTGATTCTCAGGCAGAAAATGCAGACGGTGAACAGCGCAAGGACTTTTTCACTGCAGAAAAACGTTCGGGCGAAGTTTACATGTCTGTTGGTGGTGGCGGTGCAGCACTTGCGCCGGAAGAATATCTTGAGGAACTTATCAAGGAAGTTGAAAAAGATGCTGTTCTTTACAACAAAGTTCGCAAGATTCCTGTAACAGCAGCCGGAAGCCTTGGCGTTCCTTATGAAAAAGAGGATGCTTCGGACGCTTCTTGGACAAATGAAATTCCAGGTTCTGAAATCGGTTCAGACACTTCTTGGGAATTTGGAAAGCGTCAGCTTGCTCCAACAGATCTTGTAAAACAGATTCTTTTGACAAAGAAACTGCTTGCAACTTCTGCACTTCCTATTGATTCCCTTACAAGGGAAAAACTCTCTTACAAATTGCGTGAAGCATTTGAAAAGGGTATCACGGTAGGAACTGGAACAAATCAGCCACTCGGCGTATTTACTGCAAGCGCCAACGGTATTCCTACAAGCCGTGACGTTGAAACTGCAACAGCCGGACAGATTTCCGCCGATGACCTTATCAATATGAAAATGTCTCTGCGCCCACAGTACCGCAATAAGGCAGTATGGGTTCTCCATACAGACATTCTTAAGGACATCATGAAACTTAAGGACGGCGAAAAACGCTATTTGTGGCAGCCGGCCCTTAAGGACGGAGAGCCGTCAACATTGCTCGGTCTTCCTGTAATTGAATCAGAACATGCACCAAGCGCAAAGACAGGCGGTTCTTATGTTGCCGTTCTTGGCGACCTTAGCCATTACTGGTTTGCATACTGGAAAGGAATTGACATTACCGTTCTGAATGAAAAGTATGCCGGAACAAATCAGGTAGGATTCCTTGGCCACACACTTGCAGACGGACAGCCAACACTTCCAGCTGCATTTGCACGCCTTAAGATTAAGGCTTCTTAATTAAGTCCTCTAATTCAAAACAATAAATTAAAAAAGTATTGCCCCGGACTTTTTATAGTTCGGGGCTTTTATTCTTTATGACTATTTGTATAAATCAACAAAACAGGAGTAAAACATGGGAAAACCAGCAAACACGCCAAAAACAGAAAACGTAGTTCAGACTACAGAAACAAATGCGGAGGTTTCAGCAAACACAACAGGACAGAAAACAAAAAAGATTCTTGTAAAAGAACTTTTGCGGGGTTCTTATGGTGCATTTAATCCAGGCGATGTTGTAGCAGTGCCGGAACTCCTTGCAACTGCATTCATTAATGCAAACCTTGCAGAAGTTGCAAAGGAAAAGGAATAAAACCATGTCATACATTACAAAAGAGGAACTTGAAGATTATGTCGGAAAGTTCCCGGAAAATGAAGAACTAGTTCAGCATTATTGTGATGCCGCTACCGAAGCAATTCAGAATTATTTAGGCTATGATCCTGAAAGTTCTGAATACACTGCAGAACGTTACGGCGACGACGGCAAACTCTTTGAACTTGCAGCTTTCCCGTTAATTGAACTTATAAGCGTGGAAGTAAATGGGAACGCAGTAGACACAGGTATTTTTAGGGTAAGGGACAAAAACTACCTTGAATACAATCTGGGGAAAGGCGTTTTCTATTCTGACAGCGTTTATAAAGTTACTTACAGAGCCGGACATGAAACGGTCCCGCAGAAAATAAAGGATACCGCTTTACGCCTTGCCACTCTTATGTGGGAAAGTGCCGGCGGAAACCTTGCCGTAAGTTCTACAAGTTTTGCAGACAATGGCGGCCGCACGTTCAATAACTTTAAGGCAGACAGATTCCTTGAAGAAATAAGCTGCTATAAACTTCCCTTGAACGGCGGGTTTTAGAGAATTAAGCCCCGCAAAAAAATGCGGGGTTTTTATCAAACAATTATAACTATATCAGCATGGCAAAACAAAATAACTGGATTGTAGTAGATGCAGAAGTCGAAGCTGTACAGAAGGCACTTGCCGGAACGGCAAAGAGCTTTACAAGCATCCAAAAACAGGCATTAGGAATAATAGCCCGGCAGGGTGTAAAAACTGTCCGGCAGAAAATTAAAGACAGTATAGAGCATAAAGACAGATCCACAAGAGAGCTGCAAAAAGCCTATGCATTCCGAGTAAAAAAAGACGGCTCAGAAGCAAACATTTATCCAAAGGGCGCAGGCGGAAGCCGGATATTTCCAAAGGCATTTATCCAGAACTATGGATATTCCGGCTCAACTGCAAGGGCGGCAAATTGGAATATAAAACCGAAAGGCTTTATTGAACAGACAGAAAACATTCTTGAAACTGCTAATTTTGATTCAGAACTTCAAAAAATGGTAGATAAAACACTGGCTAAATACTGGGGGTAAATAATGGATTGCGCAGAGAACCTTAAAAACTTAATCTGTGAAAACTTTGAAATTTTCACTGAATCAGACGTGCTTATAGGAAGCATTGATTTGTCACGTTATGAGAAAAACAATCTTTGTGTGATTATTCCTGAAAAAACGGAAATTACAGAAACTTATATTGACGGCTCATTTAAGGCAGAAACACGCTTTACAATCAGTATGATGTTCCGGGGCAAAAAGCATTCTGAATGTGTCAGAACAATGGAAGAAACGGCCGTAAACATGCAGCGTCTTTTGATATCTGATTTTTCTTTAGGCTCTTCCGTTTCGGACATAATACCAGGAGAAATTAAATATTTTTATGACTGTGGAACGGTAGAACACCAGGCAAGCGGGCTTGATATTGAACTGACTATCAGAGAAGAAATTAAATAAACGGAGTATATAAAATGGCAGACACAGAACTTGTTAAAAAGCACAAAGTCGGCGTTTATGTAAACAACGGAACAGAGCAGGCTCCTTCTTGGGTTCGCATTGAAAAGGCAACTGATTTTGAAATCAGCATGAATCCTGTAACAGAAGAACGTGACTACATTGCGGACGAACATCCGACAACTGAACTTATGGATTACAAGCCAAGTGCAGAGCTTGCAATTACAACTTACAAGGGAAATCCTGATTTTGACATGATGTACAAATTGTATCAGAAGAAAGCCCTTGGTGCAGACGCACAGAAAGACCTTCTGATTGTGCATATCTTTAATTCAAAGAGCGTAACAGAAGAAGGCACAGAAACAAAGTATTACTATGCAGAAAAAGCAAGCGCAACTCTTGTTTTGAACTCATGGAATACTTCCGGGGCTACACTGTCCGCAACTGCAAACATTAACGGAACAATTAAAAACGGTTATGTAACATTAGGCGTAAATGGTGCGCCAACTTTTACAGAAGGCGATTTTGATTCTTTGGGTGATTAATGTTTGACCTTTCAAAAAAGACCTTGCCGAATACTGTAGAAGTGTCCGGCAAGGTTTATTTAATTAATACAGATTTTCAGTTTTTCATAACTTTTTCAAGAATGCTAAAAGAAAAGCACTCTCTTGAAGATTACGATTTTATGTATGCAGGAAAAGTTCCGTACAACAGACAGAACGGATTGAATGCACTTATAGCATTTGCGTTTCCAGAAAGGGAACTCCCACAAAAAGAAGAAGTAAGCCCAGACAGTACAATTTTATTGGATTACGAAAAAGACGGTCCATACATATATGCGGCATTCCGGCATTATTACGGCATGGACCTTTTAGACGGGCAGTCCTTGCATTGGTATAAATTTACCGCACTTCTGGAAGGCTTAAAAGATACAAAATTAAACGACATAATACAGATAAGAAGTTATAAGCCGGGGAAAAATGACAGCGCAGAATATAAAGCGTCAATGAACCGCTTAAAACGAATGTGGTATATTGAACCGCCTCTTACAGAAGAGGAACAGAAACAGCTTGAAGAATTTGAAATGCTGGCTAAAGGAAAAAAGAGACTATAAATACAATAAAAGACACTTATTCATCAAGAAAATACGGAATGTCTTCATCAGATTCTTTTGTATTGTCGAGGCAGTGTTTAATGAGTTTAGTAAAAAATATAGCAGTGATAATAAATAAAATTACTTCAAACATACTTATTACCTCTCTGGTTAGATTTTAAGAAAATTATATTAATCGCACATAAAGGAAGTACAGCAACAGGCAATTTCAGAATCTACATCATCAAGGTATTCTTCTTTAGTAAGTTTTTCTTTTAAGATTTGTTCTGCCCATTCTGATGATGTTAATTTTAAAGGTTCGTTATAATCTTCTAACGACTCCCATTCTTCATATGTCAATTTGTTTTCAGGATACTCAATCTTTATTTTGGAACTTTCTTCCCATTCGGAGCGAGTAATTTTATTCTGTTCGTTTTTTTTATTTTGCTTATGGGAAATATAAAAATAAATTATAACAGCAATAACTAAAATAGTATGAATCATAATCTCCTCCTTAAAATCAAATTATAACTATACTATATAAAAAAGGAAAGAAAAAAAAT
>JAFOSK010000034.1 GCA_017392945.1 Treponema sp. | reverse complement strand
TTTTCCAGATTCAATTGCTTCGATTACCTTGTCAGTAATTTCTGCACACTTCATCCATGGGCGCTGTTCAAAAGGAACAACATCAGATGGGATTTCTACGTATGTTTCAAGATTCTTGTCGAATTCACCAGGGCGGTTACCGTTGAAGAAGTATGTAACGTGTCCGTACTTCTGTGTTTCAGAAATTGCCATAAGGTGAACGCCAGTCTTTGTAAGATATTCACCCATTGTGCGGTCGATGCTTGGTGGGTTTACAAGGAACTGAGCTGGTTTGTGGTTGTCTCCGTCGTATTCCATCATGCCGGCATATTCAACAGCAGGGCGGCGTACGCGGTCAAAGTGTGGGAAATTGTCTTCTTCAAAAGCAGCAGTGATTTCTAGAGAACGGTCACCGCGGAAGTTAAAGAAGATTACGCTGTCGCCGTCAACGATTGGCCCAACAGGTTTTCCGTCTTTTGCAACAACAAATTCGTGCATATCCTGGTCAAGAAGGCCAGAGTTTTCTTTGCGGTATGTATTGATAGCTTCAGTAGCAGATGCAAACTGACGTCCGTCAGCAAGAACATGTGCGTGCCATCCGCGTTCTACCATGCTCCAGTCAGCACCGTAGCGGTCCATAGTGATGTACATGCGTCCACCACCAGAAGCAATCTGGTAATCAACGTCTGTAAATTCAGCAAGGAATTTTTCAAGTGGTTCAAAATATTCAAGGGCAGATGTTGGTGGAACATCACGGCCGTCCAAAAGTGCGTGTACACGCAAGCGTTTTACGCCTTCCTTGTGAGCCTGAGTGATCATAGCCTTAAGGTGGTCAATGTGTGAGTGAACATTACCGTCAGAAACAAGCCCCATAAGGTGGAATGTAGAGTTTTTGTCCTGAACATTCTTTACAAGCTTCTTCCATGTAGCACCTTCAAACATTGTGCCGGATTTAATTGATTCACCAACAAGCTTAGCACCCTGAGCAAAAACACGACCACAACCGATAGCGTTGTGACCAACTTCAGAGTTACCCATATCGTCATCGCTTGGAAGACCAACGGCAGTTCCGTGAGCCTTAAGCTGTGTATGAGGACAGTTCTTTGTAAACCAGTCCAGGTACTTCATTTTAGATGCCTTTACAGCATCACCTTCTTCATATTTACCGTATCCAACACCGTCCATAATTACAAGGACAACAGGACCACGACGACCTTTCCAGTTTGGATTTTTTTCCAAAGCATGCATTGTATCTGCCATTTTAAACCTCGTATAAAAATACACAAAAATTATCGAGAAATAGTATCACTTATAGGAGAATGTTTAAAGTGGAGATACAATGAGTGTATAAGCATTATCCTTAAAAAACTTACTTTGCCTTACCCTGATTTGCAACGGCGTTCATTTTTGCAGCAATTGCCTCCTGGTCACCTAAGTAGTAGTGCTTGATTACGTTAAAGTTGTCGTCAAATTCGTATACTAATGGTGTTGCGGTTGGAATATTTACGCCAAGGATTGCTTCCGGTGTCATTTTATCAAGATAGTAAACCAAGGCTCTAAGGCTGTTACCGTGCGCTGCGATTACTACGCGTTTTCCAGCTTTCATCTGAGGTTTGATTTCTTCAAGGAAATATGGAACTACGCGGGCAATTGTTGTTTCCAGACTTTCGTTCTGAGGCAAGAAAGAAGAATCTACATCGCGGTACATTGCCTGTTTTTTGGCACTGCGTTCATCGTCATCTGCAAGTACAGGAGGTTTTACATCGAATGAACGACGCCAGATTTTTACCTGATCTTCGCCAAATTTTTCAGCGGCCTCTGATTTGTTTTTGCCCTGAAGATCACCGTAATGTCTTTCGTTTAGTTTCCAGGTTTTTACAACAGGGAGCCATTCTCTGTCCATTTCGCGTAAAACTCCATTTAAAGTGTGAATTGCACGCTTAAGATAAGAAGTGTAACAGATGTCAAAATCATAGCCTTCTTTTTTTAGGAGCTGACCGGCAGCCTTTGCTTCTTCAACACCTTTTTCGCTAAGCTCTACGTCCATCCATCCAGTAAAAAGATTAAGCTTGTTCCATTCACTTTCGCCGTGGCGAATTAATACTAATTTATGCATATTATTCCTCTTATTATTCGGTTAGTACATGCTAACTTAATAAAGAAACAATTTACATACGTATTCTATTTGTTGAAAAAGGTTCTCAATAAATTTTGTTTTTTTAAATGCATTTCGATAATTACAGAACGGCAGGCAACTTCCTGACTTGGGAACATACGTTCAGTTCGTACGGTTTTAGTTTTATTGAGTTTTTATATTTTAGATTTTTTTTCACACAACAAAATGAGACAGAAAAACGCAGATTACAGCTCCAGTGCACGCCCGTTCAAAACCGCCTTTAATAGCACCCCTGATTCATATACCAGCTTCAGAGAAAAGAATGGAACCCTTAAATCCAGAAGGTTCAGAAAAATTTCGTCCCCTTTCCAGTGCGGAAGGTCGTTCATCTTCGACTTTTCCACCCATTCAAGATCGCCTTCCGAACACTCGATCAGTTTTCCGGTAAAAGAATCGCTCCAGAAAATGTGCATATATTCTGTAAAATTTCCGTCGCACACAAAAGTCACAAGACCTCGGTATTCCATACCGGTAAGGGAAAGCCCTGTCTCTTCACGGACTTCGCGGACAATACATTCCTCCGGGGATTCCGTTTCTTCAAATTTGCCCCCGATCCCGATCCATTTGTCTTTATTGTAGTCGTTTTCTTTTTTTGTGCGATGCAGCATAAGGTAGCGACTGTCTTTCTCAATATAAATCAGAGTTGTATTCTGCATCGAATGGTTCATGTAGGAGTATCTCCAATCAATCAGCGGATCACAAGTGCAGAATCCATTCCCGTCGCCTCAAAAATGCGCCTGCAAAAATCGGAAGGATTGCGGACCGCAAACTTTCCGCCACGCGATTGCATTAATTTGTGAGCAATGAGCAATACTCGTAAACCTGCACTGGAAATGTATTCCACCTGGCTCAGATCAAGAACTAGTTCCATGACATTAGCTGGACATCCTTTTATCTTTGCCTCAAGCTGAGGAGAACTGTTGGTATCTATTCTTCCCGTAACACTAAATTCCAAAGTTTCATTTTTTTCTGTAATATCCATATCAAATATATTTTACCATTTGTAAAAAAAAGTCAAATCTTATTCATTGCGAAGATTACGTTATTAAAAATCCAGATAAATTTTATTGCGTTGACCGGCATTACAGAGTATCTATAAAAAAATTTCTTTATGCATGGCGAAAAACACGTTATAATCAAGGTATACTAAGGAAAAGCTATGAAATGTGTAAAATGCAATGCTCTCCTGCAGGAGCAATTCAATTTCTGCCCTATATGCGGGACAAAAATAAACAAGGAAGCCTCTTCTGTCAGCAACGAGATAAACCTAATAAGAAACTCTCCAGCGCCTCAGTTCATAACCGTTCAGGGAGGTACTTTCTGCCTCGGTGAAAATTCTACGAAAATAAGGATTTCTTCTTTTGAAATGGGCGTAGTTCCTGTAACACAACACCAGTATGAATATGCAACTGGTACGAATCCCTCAAAAATCAAAAGTCCGGCAAAACCAGTGGAAAGCGTAACATGGATTGATGCCATAATTTTCTGCAACAAATTAAGCGTCCTGAAAAATCTGACCCCCTGCTATTCGATTGAGCATAACACGTGCATAGAAAAAATAGATAAATCCTCACCATTGTGGAACATAATAAGCTGCAACTTCTGTGCGAACGGATACAGACTACCTACTGAAGCCGAATGGGAATATGCCGCCCGCGGCGGAAAATTCAATTGCACAACATTGTATTCCGGCAGTGACAATATAGACGAAATTGCATGGTACGGTGAAAACAGTGACATTCAAACTCATGAAGTTGCTGAAAAAAAGCCGAACATCCTGAGCCTTTACGACATGACCGGTAACGTTGCAGAATGGTGCTGGGATTTTGCCGGCGATCTTCCAAAACAACCTTTAACAAATCCCCACGGACCATCAAGCGGCAATGCACACGTAAAGCGCGGAGGCAGCTGGCTTGACGATCCTCAGCAATGCACAAACACCTTCCGCAGCTTCAGTTCCCCGGCAGGAAAAAGCAGCAGCCTGGGATTCCGAATCTGTCGATCCATAATAGATCAGACATTGTAAAAACATGAAAAAGAGATAACAGAGAAAAATTATGCCTATTGAACGGAATGTCTCATAAAATACGTGAGATATATCCGCCTCATTTGTTTTACATGTCATTTCAACAGGCGTTAGTCTGGACTACTGAACTACGTTTCGAAAGGTTCAACAATCAAACCTGCCGAAACTTCAAAAAAGCTCGCTGTCTATATTTTTTTCCTGCAATTCCAGACTTCATAATATTGAAATTTGCATTTTCAATATTATAGCAGTATAATACATTGTGCGTTTTTCTTTTTTTTCTAAAAAACTTATTTTCTCAGCTTTAAGCACGTTTTTTATCCTTGTACCGTGCGCCAGCCGCCCTACGATTACTCAAAAAATAGATCTGAGCGACAGCTTTTATTATTGGGTTTCAACGGCAGAAAGCACTCCTGGCGATGCAATGAGAAACGCCAGGAACTTCAAAAAACTGGAAGATAAAACAACGCGCAATCTTGAAAACACAATCGGAAAAAGCGCTCATTATGTATGGCTGCGCGCAGAATTTACAATTCCTCCGGAATTTTTAGGAAAGCCGCTCGGTCTTGTAATTCCGTATCTCCGTTTTGCAGAAATGCTTTGGTGCAACGGAAACTTTGTATCTATGTTCGGTTCTTTTCCGCCACACGAACAAAGCACCCTGTACAAAAGCCACTTCTTTAACCTTCCGGTAAATATCCTTGATCAGAACGGTGGCAAAAACACCTTGCTGATAAAAGTTTATTCACATGGACAAAGCGCAATCTCAAGTCACTCGTTCATTCAGCCATCACAATACTCATTTGCCGTACACGAGAACATAAATTTCTGGCACTCAAAAGTTTATATGCTTCTTGAAGGCAGCCTTGTTATGACTGCAATACTTTATCTATTGCTGTACATTTCCCTGAAAAGCTCAAAAAGAGAATACAGGGCAAACCTTGATTACGCCGGAATGAACTTTTTCAGTATTTTCTTTATAATGCCGTTCTTTGCAAACGAAATTCCTTTTTACACTACGTCTGTAATTCCATATATACTATTCATGAAGCTGACTCTCTGCATTCCCTTGTACTGCGTATTCTTCCTTATTTCAAGTTTTATAAAAAGCTTTGAGCACATAAAATACCCCCTGCCAGTTCAAATTGTCCGCTACTCAATTTTATCCGTTCAGATACTCATAACATTGGCAATGCCTGATTACGATGCATTAATGAAAATTACAGTTCCTATGCTGATTCTCTGCATGACTAATCTTGGATTCGGAGTCAGCACGTTCTTTAAAAACCTTTTTGATTCTGACAGGCGCAGACTTGCTCTCATACAGCTAGGCGGATTTTCACCTGTTCTTATATGTATCGTAATAGATGGCGTACTCCGCATAATGGATAATACAGAACCATGGCCGTTCATAACAATTTTTGGATGGCATATATCCATCGTTGCTTTCCTGATCATTCTTTCCATTAGATTCGCAGGAACCTACAAAATGAACGAAAAGCTTTCCAAAAACCTCCAGTCAGAAGTCGACAAGCAAACCAAGGAACTCAAAGACGCAAACTATGAACTTTCTTTACTCAACGAAAAACTCGAATTTACAAATATGCGCGCAGAAACCGACCTTGAAATGGCATCGATCGTTCAGAAAAAATTTTTTCCTGCTCAATATGCTGTATTCAAAGGTTGGGAGATCTCAATCTGCTACGAACCTCTCACTAAAGTATCCGGAGACCTTTACGACTACTATCCTTTCAAAAACATCTTGAACGGAATTTCTCTGTTTGACGTTTCCGGTCATGGTATCTCCGCCAGCCTTATAACAATGCTTTCCAAGAATATTATCTCAAGAATTTTCCAGAAAGGATTCAGAGAGCACGAAAATATAGGCAAAATGCTCATAGACATAAACGATTCAATCAACAAGGAAAAGGGAAATATTGAAAACTATCTTACTGGTCTTCTTTTCCGGTTCAACGAATTTCAGGATGATGATTCGTGCCTTGTAGAAATAGGAAACGCCGGTCACCCTTATCCATATCTATATTCAACCGAAAAACAGCAGCTTATAGAACTCAAGCCAGACGACAAATCAGAACATTGCGGTGCAATTGGTATGAGAGGCATGAAAGTTTCATTCCCAGAAATTGATTTTACGATAAAACCTGATGACATCATCGTATGCTTTACAGATGGTCTTAACGAATCAGTGAATGAACTTCATGAACAGTTCGGGCGAAAAAGGATCGAAAAAATAATCCTCGAAAACAAGGACAACTCTGCCGAAGAAATCATGGTTGCACTAAGGAATTCACTAGAAAAATTTTGCGGAGAAACCCCTCGCGACGACGACCTTTCTATAATTGTCCTGAAAAGGAGAGATTCTTCTGCTAAATTCACCCCCTTAAGATCTCTTGAAGAGGAAAAAATCACAGACGATGATATAGAAGAGCTTGAGCTTGAAGATGAAAAATAATTTTCAATTTCTTTTATTGCGGCAATTTTTTGATTCTTAAACTAAGTGTTTTACATTTACTTAATATAAGGGTAAAAAAATAAAATTTACCAGAAAAAAAGGCGGATGTTTTTATTTATTATTTTTCAAACCCGCATTTGACATTTAGCGCACCCCAACGGAAAAATCTCGCCACAAACAGCGAGATTTTTTCTTTTCCTATAAGATTTTCAATCAAGATTACACCTGTCTTTCCAACGCAAGAGACAGTACCCTACTTGAAATTACTAAGTAATATAAACATCCGCACGGATCAACCAAGAACCATCTTATCATTTACTTCGCCTGCAATACTGAATTTTGCAAGCAAATCTTCAACAGTAAGATTTTTCTTTTCTTCGCCACGAACGTCATAAACGACTTTTCCATCCATCATCATGATAAGACGGTTTCCATAACGGATCGCATCGCGCATATTATGCGTTACCATAAACGCTGTAAGATTATCGCGAGTGACGAATTCCTCTGTAAGCTCAAGTACCTTTTTTGCAGTCTTAGGATCAAGGGCGGCAGTATGCTCATCAAGCAAAAGAAGCTTTGGTTTCTGCAACGTACTCATAAGAAGTGTCAATGCCTGACGTTGACCACCGGACAGCAGCCCGACTTTTGCGTTCATACGGTTTTCAAGTCCAAGATCAAGCAGCGCCAGCTTTTCCTTGTAAACTTTTTTCTCTGCAGGCTGAACATACCAGCTCAAGCCCCTGCGTTTTCCACGACGCATTGCCATTGCGAGATTTTCCTCAATAGACATATTAGCCGCAGTTCCCATCATAGGATCCTGAAAAACACGTCCAAGATATTTTGCGCGCTCATACTCAGGCCGGCCTGTAAGATCAACTCCATCAAGAACAATTGAACCAGTATCTGTAAAATGAACGCCCGCAATAATATTAAGCAATGTTGATTTTCCGGCTCCGTTTCCACCGATAACAGTGATAAAATCACCATCATCAATTTCAAGATCAACTCCGCGTATAGCTTTTTTTTCTGTAATGGTACCAGGATTAAAAGTCTTTGTTATGTTAAACAGTTTCAGCATAAAAAACTTCCTTACTATTCCTCATCTGCATGTTTTCTTACGATTACATGACGGGTGTTTTCTTCGTCCTGCAAGTTCATTCCAGGAAGACTGCGTCTTCTGCGGTCAATCTTTGATTTTGCAACAGGAACACTTAATGCAATCGCAACAATCAATGCAGTAAGTAATTTTAAATCCGTCGACTTCAAACCAAGCTGAAGAACTACGGCAATTACGATCCTGTATATTACAGAACCAAAAACTGCACTTAGAAGAACCCACCAGAATCCAAATCTTGCGCCAAAAATCACTTCACCAATGATAATGCTGGCAAGTCCAATTACGATAGTACCGGTTCCCATTCCGACGTCGGCATACCCCTGACTTTGCGCAACCAGCGCGCCACTCATACTTACCATTCCGTTAGAAATCATAAGTCCAAGTATTTTCATGGTGTCAGTATTAACGCCCATGGCGCGCACCATACGCTCGTTACTTCCCGTTGCACGGATCGCACTTCCAATTTCAGTTCCAAAAAACCAGTACATAAGCGCAATTACAACACAAATCACTATCAGCCCGATTACAAGGGATGATTCTGTCATCTTCATAGGAATATGACAATTTTCTTTCATAAAGTCGCTGAAATTACGCATCATCGTAGAACAGCCAAGAAGAGGAGTATTTGCCTTGCCCATTATTCTTATGTTAATTGAGTAAAGCGCTATCTGAGTCAAAATACTTGCAAGAAGGATATTTATCTTAAGCTTTGTATTCATGAACCCTGTTATAAGACCACATACCATTCCCATGATAAAAACAAAAAACAACGAAAGCAAAGGATCCATTCCGTGTATGATAAGAATTGCCGTAACAGCACCTCCGGCTGCAAAACTTCCGTCTACGGTCATATCAGCTACATTAAGAATTCTAAAAGTAAGATAAACACCTAGTGTCATCAGCCCCCAAAGGATTCCCTGGGCTACAGCACCTTCCATTGCAGATAAAATCGGCATCACAAACTCCAGAACCTATAGATTTTCAGGAATTTTAATTCCAAGAGCCTTTGCCGTATCTTCGTTAATCTTGAGATCACAGTTCTGAAGATACTGTATCGGCATGTCAGCAGGATTCTTTCCATCTCGGAGAATCTCTACTGCCATTTTTGCAGTCTGCTTTCCAAGTTCATAATAGTTGATTCCGTATGTTGCAAGACCACCGGCAACAACCATACCTTCTTCACCGCAGATCGTTGGAATTTTCTTTTCGATTGCAACCTGTGCAACTGTAGCCATTCCGGCAGCAATCATATTATCTGTTGGAGAATAAATTGCATCAACTTTTCCGCAAAGGCTTGTTACAACCTGCTGGATTTCATTTGAATTGGAAACAGTCCCGTCCACATATTTAAGACCAAGTCTGTCACATGCAGCCTTTGCAAGCGCAATCTGAAAGTGCGAGTTCTGCTCGCTTGAGCAGTAAAGCATTCCGACTTTTGTTGCACTAGGAACAAGTTTTCTAAGCAAATCCATCTGAGCCTCACATGGAGTAAGGTCAGAAGTTCCCGTTACGTTTGTTCCCGGAGCTGTATTTTTAAGTACAAGCTTTGCAGATTCCGGGTCTGTTACAGAAGAAATTACAATAGGAATGTCTTTTGTAAGATTTGCAACAGCCTGTGCAGCAGGAGTTGCAATAGCAAAAATAAGATCATCACGATCATTTATAAGTTTTTCCGCAATAGTAACACAGTTTACCTGCTCTCCCTGAGCATTGTGATAATCAACGACAATGTTTTTTCCATCAACAAAACCAGCTTCTGCAAGTCCATCAACAAAACCTTTGTAGTTTGCATCCAAAGCAGAATGTTCAACAAGCTGAATTACACCAATCTTAAATTTTTTTGTACCGTCTGCATTTAAGGCAGAACTTGACTTTTTAGAACAACCGGCCATTAAAAGAACTGCTGCCATAGATGCAACAGAAACCATCACTGATTTTTTCATTTTTATATTCCTCACTTTTATTGTGTTAAATAAACCCTTAAAATATTTTTAAAGCATTACTCTATTATAGTTTGCATATTTTATAGGTGCAAGAAAAAAGTTCATTCAAAAAGTAACTTTACTAGAATTTTTAGTGTTTTACATGTAGAATCATGATTATGAAAAAGCAGATTATATTTTCAGCAATGACATTTTTATTTGCATTTACAGCGTGCAATTCGGTACCGGTGATTCCGCCAGATCTTTCATACACACAGCTTATCCAGCTTGGTCAGGATGCTTTGGACATTCCGAACTACAAGGCTGCTGATGCATATTACACGGCTGTAATACAGCGTTTTGGAATGAACACTGCCGTATACATAGAAGCCACCTATGAATTGGGACACCTTTATCTTATGAAAAAAAGATACGGTGAAGCTGTCGCTAAATTTATCGAAATAAAAGAAATATACCGCGATGCAGAATACGGAACCCTTCCTTCTGCTTATAACAAACTTGCTCAGATCGAACTTGACCAGATTCCGGACAGATACAAACCAGATTCTGAAAGATCAGGAAACAGTCTATAATTGCGACAAACAGCAACTTTCTGTTGAAGCACCGGAACCGGCCGGCAACATGCTTATGGTCATTTCGATGCTTTGACAGCCTGATTATTCATCCGTCCGAAACACAAGCCGGGCAAGTCCTCTGGCCGCATAAATCAACGGCCGCGTTTTCCTTTGTCATCCGGCGTTATTATAGCATCTATGGTAATTTCTTTTTCCGCCGAAAGCTTAAGAACAAGATCCTTTGAATATTTTCCGCTGCCCCTTGGACGAGGATGAGGCTCTGCATCTCCAATAAGGATTATTTTTTTTACGGCATCAGGCTGCCATTTATAAAATTCCATCGAAGCGTACATAGCTTCATAAACAGCTTCCGGGATATCTCCCCCTTCCGTTCCCTTTATAACAAAGCCGTTCAGGTTTGCTTCAAATTCGTTTATATCGTACGTAAAATCGAAGAACTTAACCGGAAGACCTTTGAACTTAAAATTGTCCCCATAGTCCCTGTAAAGCAAAAGACCAAGACGGATTTCATCAAATTGCTTTAACTCTGTAATAAGACGCGGAACCCATTCCTTTCTAAGTTGTTCAATATCATCCTTCATGCTGCCGGTTGCATCAATGGCAAATACAACATCTGCCTTCCGTTTAGGATTTATGCTTTCAAGTGCAGACATAATGTCGTCAACGATTGTCTCAGGTCCCTTTGAATATGTAAGGAATTCTGAAATCTCACCAAATTTTTCACTGGCAACAGGATTATAGTCATCTGTAAGAACCGGCACAGGCTCTGGTTCCGGGATTTCTTCAACAACAGCAGGCTTTTCTTTATGTACTACGACCGGACGACCAAGGTCAAACATATATGCATTATCATAATAATCACCGGAATAATCACCATATTTCTTTGCAAAAGAACGTATATTAATAAAAGTTCCCCTTCCTATAGTCACAACCCCATTTCTCGTCCATGGATAACCGTATTCCATCTGATAAGGAATATAGATATGAAACGCCAGCCCGAACTGTTCGTCAGGCTCCGGTGTTGAATCTATAAGACTGAATTTTGAATATTTTGAATCCAGGACTTTTCCATTGAGATAGCGGACTTCATCTCCGTTCACCTTATTATATTCCATTGCCCTGTAGGCATAATTATCAGATTTTCCGTCAGGATCTTTTGTTGTTTCTACGAGCATTACAGATTCAACGTCAGGCAGTTTTTTTACATAAAGGTGATATCCTGTAATAGTATCAAAACTTGTTCCTGTTTCAGAGACAAGCCTGATATCCGAAGGACGAATAAGAAGCTTATCCTGTGCATAGAAATTAAAAACCGAATAAAACATATATATCAATAAAATCAGATACTTTCTCATGCTTAGAATTTCGGTAAAAAAAAAGCATTAGTTAAACAAAATAATCAATTGAAAATCAAGCCTTTCGTGGTGTATAATCAAACTATTGTGGACGAAAAAAATATAGAGCAGACGTTTAAAGAAGTAGATATAAGTGATTTCTATGACACAGAATCCATACCGTCTGAGCAACAGAATGAAGGCATTATAATCCTTACTCAAAAAGAGGAACGACTCTACAATGAGCTTCTTCCACTCATAAAAGAGCAGGCTCCTGCAAGGGCAGAAGTAATCGAATCCCGAATGAGTGACCTTCGCCAGCTTGCCAAGGCAATTGCAAACTTTCCGTCTCTTTTGGAACGCGGGAACTTACCGGGCGGTACACGCACACCGGAGCTTCTTATAGATTCCCTTATCAAGCACCAGGAAAAGGGCGATTCAACTCTACAGCTGCCTTCAAAAGCCACTCTTGGAAAAGCCTTTATGGTTTCAAAAATCCACACATTCTCTTCCTTGACAAAAATAAGCATTACAATAGAGGCACCTGTAGAACTTACAAAAGCGCTGCAATTGGAGACAATCACGATGATGTTTTCGCTTATGGCAGAAGACGTCTATTTGAACCTTATAAATGATGCAAGCCAGCCTATGGAATTCCGACGCAACTGGGCTCTATCCCTCCTTCTTATATGGGAGCACAGAAATGACCAGACCGTTGAATCAATTGCACCTGTACTGCAAACCGTATGGGAAGCCCGCAGAAAACTTGCCCCAGCATTCGGAACAATGATGGGAACCAGCGAACTGATCATGCTGTCCATGCAGCTTGACGAGCAATGGATACTGTTCATAAAAAATAATCTTGAAATCCCGGAAGTAAAACAGGCTATGGAAGAATTCTTGTTCGGTATTTCATATGAGCAGATTGAATTTCTTAAATCCAAGCTCCGCGAAAAAGGAATCGCCGCAATTAACCGCGATGAAGTATCTTCATTCCTTCAGGAACATGTTAAAGCAGATGCCGGACTTGACTACCGCGACTTCTATTCAATGTATACGATCCGCCGCGATAATGCCCGTGCAAGGGAACGCATGAAACTTCCAGGGCCTCACAAAACACTGGAAGACCACTTTATCCAGTTCGTTACGGCTCTTAACCGCGATAAACAGAGCCGGGATTCTTTTGCAAATTAATAAAAAAGACACAGTGCATGTGTTTTTAAAAATTCTATAAAAAGGACAAATATATGGTTATTCTTACACTTAACTGCGGATCTTCATCTGCAAAGTATCAGGTTTATGACTGGGACAACAAGGCAGTTCTTGCGAGCGGCGTTGTAGAAAGAATCGGAGAGTCTGGCTCATGCATTACACACAAAGCAAAAGGCAACAAAACTGAATTTGAAAGTCCTTGTCCGACACACAAAGAAGCAATTGAACTTATTCTTAAGGAAATCACAGATAAAGATGTTGGTGTTATTTCCGATATGAGCGTTATTGGCGCTGTAGGTCACCGCGTACTGCACGGCGGAGACAAATTTACAAAGTCTGTACTCGTAACTCCGGAAGTTTTGGATACATTCCGTTCAGTAATCGACCTGGGACCACTCCACATGCCTGCTAACATCATGGGTATTGAAGCTGCTCAGAAGGTATTGCCAAATGTACCTCACGCAGCAGTTATGGATACAGCATGGCACCAGACAATGCCAGAAAGCTCATTTATGTACGCAATTCCACGCGAATGGTATACAAAATATGCCGCACGCAAGTACGGTTTCCACGGAACGTCTTTCCTTTACACAGCAAAACGTGCCGCTGCCCTTTTGCGCAAAGATCCAAAAGATACAAACCTTATTATCTGCCACATCGGAAACGGTGCGTCATGTTGTGCAGTTAAAAACGGTGTCTGCTACGATACAACAATGGGTATTACACCTCTCGAAGGTCTTGTAATGGGAACCCGTTCCGGAGACCTTGACCCTGCACTTCCATTCTACATCATGAGAAAAACGGGAATGAGCGCAGACGAAATGGACCGCGCATTGAATAAAAAATCAGGTCTTTTAGGTATCACAGGCAAATACACAGACCGTCGCGATATCCAGAAAGGAGCAGAAGAAGGCGATCCGCTCTGCAAGCTCGGCCAGGAAATGGAAGGATACCGCATCAAGAAAACAATCGGTTCTTATGTTGCCGCACTTGGAAAGGTTGATGCAGTAATCTTTACAGCTGGTGTTGGTGAACACTCTCCAAAAATCCGCAGCCTTGCAACAGAAGGCCTTGAAGTTATGGGCATCAAGCTTGATCCAAAAAAGAACGAACTTTCAAACACTTCAAACGGTGAAACAATAATCAGCGCAGATGATTCAAAAACAAAGATATATGTAATTCCAACAGATGAAGAGCTTGTAATGACCGAAGATGCATTTGCTCTTATGAAGGGAACATATGACGTTCATACAAACTTTACCTACAGCTTCCAGTCAAAGGATTATGTAAACAAGGCCCGCGAAGCTGCTCTACAGAAAGACATTGAAAAACTTCCTGAACTTAAAAATATCGTTGTAAAATAAAATTTATTGCGACTGCAAAAAAAATCAGCCGGGAAACACTCTGTTATTCCGGCTGATTTTTTTAACTGTCATAAAAAACTATCTTTGACAACAGGATGCCTTAAGCTTTGCAACCGCATCGTCACCACATAAAAGTCTTACAAGTTCCATTGCAAACTGTTCTGCTGTCCCAGCCCCACGGCTTGTGATCACGTTTTCGTCAGTAATAAACGGAACATCACGTTTATGAGTACTTCCACGCATCAGTTCTTCTGCAAGTTCCATAGAACCGCAGTATTCCTCTACGCTAGTTTCCATTCCAGGATAACATGTCCAGTTTTTATTCTGAAGAATTCCTGTCTTTGCAAGAACAACAGCAGGAGCCGCACAGATCGCAGCAACATACTTTCCTGCAGCAAAACAGCGCTTTAAAAAATCAAGCACATCCTGATTATTTCCAAGATTTGCAGAACCGGGCATTCCTCCAGGACAGAACACAAGGTCTGGAAGTTCCATAGAAAATTCTTCCCTAAATTCCTTGAAATTCATATCTGCTACGACAGGAACTTTATGCGAGCTTATTGCAATATATTCATCATTCATAGTAGGACTTGGAACCGCAACAGTAAAAACTTCTGCACCTGCACGACGAAGATAATCAAGCGGAGTAAGAGCTTCTATTTCCTCAAAACCATCTGCTAAAAAAACAACTGCAGTTTTCATAAACACCTCTTTTATTTATTTTTATAATAATAATACACAACTATCCTGCTTACAAGAAATTTTTCTGAATCAATCCACTCTACGGCCTCTATGACCTCTCTGCAATGCAAACAAGCCCCCTCTATGCGTTCACTCTGTAAAAAGAAACATATGAACATAAACTAAGAACTTGAACTAACAAAATTTTATGTATAAAATCAAAACATGAAGAATGTGCTTATAGTCTCAGATTCACCGATTTTCAGGGAATTCTTAAAAGACAAACTTGCAGAAAAAAAAGTCTCTTCAACTGTACTTACCGACAAACGGGATGTAGTTATAAAAATGAGTTCCCTTCTGCCAGATCTTGCGATCCTTGAACACGGAGACCTTGAAGACACTGATTACTTTACAGAAATTCTTTCTCATATAAAAGATGATCCGAATGCAAGCAGAATTCCTATGATTGCCGCAGGTCCGAGCGTTGACAAATCAGTTCTTGCTTCATTCGTAAAATACGGCATTCACAAATATTTCGTAAAGCCAATCAATTTTGACATATTTTTTAATCACGTGAGCAAAATTCTCAAAACACCATTCATCATGGATACAACGCCATGCATTATGGATGTACACAGAAACGAAGATGTGATATTCGTAGAAATTGCGCAGGGACTTAACAGGGAACGTATTTCCTTGCTCAAGTATAAACTCGCAGAAATCATCAGAGAAAATGAAATAGAAACTCCGAAAATCGTCCTGATGCTTACAAATCTGGAGCTATCTTTTGTAGACGGACTTAACATTGAATATCTTTTAGATAACATTCTTGCAAATTCAGCAATACATACAAAAAATGTAAAAATTCTCTCATTCTGCCCATTCGTAAAAAACCTTGTTGATGGTCATTCTGAATATGACGGCATCGAAACAGCAACCGACATTTCTCAAATTCTTAATTCACTTGTAAACAGTACCACCTCCCACATAGTTTCAGATCTCATTACAGACAAGATCCTGCTTTCAAGTGACGCAGGAACTGACGGCTGCATAGAAGTAAGATGCAACCCGGAGCCAATGACAAAAGAATCTGCTGAACAACCAAAGACAGAAATCGATATTTCAGCTCTTACAAAGAAGGCTAAGATTGCGGTCGTCGACAGCGACATGAACAGCCAGAATTTTATTTCCATTGCACTAAAGAATGCCGGATATGACTGCGAAACTTTCAGTACAGGAACGGACTTTCTTACAAAAATAGGAACAACGAAATATAATGCAATAATCATTGATATTATCATGTCAGGAATCTCCGGTCTTGATACACTGAAACGCATTCAAGGACTTGCGGATAAACCTCCTATCATTATCTATAGTCAGACCGTACAAAAAGAATTCGTAGTCCAGGCACTGACACTCGGAGCAAAGCAATACATTCTGAAACCGCAGAAACCCGAAGTTATCATTCAAAAGGTAAAAGATCTTATTGCGTTATCGCAATAACAAACTCATTGAACAACCAGAACACTAAAACTTCCGTAATCATACGACAGAGGATCAAATGCTGAAGACAAATTACCACACTCATACAATTTATTGCGACGGAAACAACACCCCGGAAGAAATGGTAAAAGAAGCCATAGAAAAAGGATTCGACGTACTTGGATTTTCCAGCCACAGCATGTACCCATTTGCTGGTTCATGGCACATTCCGGCAAAGCAATTTGATGACTACATAAATGATGTAAGGAAATGTGCAGAAAAATACAAAAACAAGATTGCTGTCCTATGCGGATTTGAAGCTGATTATGTTCCTCCTATTACAAAACCAGATTATTCCGCATACAAAAAGCTTTCCCCGGATTTTTTAATTGGTTCCGTTCATTACATATTTACGCCAACAGGAAGACTTGCCGTAGACTATGCAGCTGAAAGCTTAAAGGCAAAAATAACAGAACTATACGATGATAATCCGCAAAAAATGGTGGAGGACTATTTTGCTCTGGAAAGAGAAATGCTGAAAAAGAGTCGTTTTACAATCATCGGACATGCCGATTTAGTGCGAAAAAACAATGCAAAGCTGAATATGTTCAACGAAAGCGACCTGTGGTATAAAAATGAAATCAAAAGAACGGCGGATTCCATTCAAAAAGCCGGTGTCATTGCCGAAATAAACACAGGAGCAATTGCACGCGGCACAATGGACGATGTCTATCCATCTGAAGAATTCTTGCGTCTCCTTTATGAAAGAGATGTTCCTGTAACAATAAGTTCAGACTGCCATAATAAAGAAATGCTTGACTGCGCATTTGACAGAGCTGTTCAGGCTGCAAAAAATGCAGGTTACAAAAAGACAGCTTATATATCTGTACAAAAAAAAGTGGAGTTCCAGCCGTTGGACTGAAACTCCTGCCTTATGCCCATATAAACTGAAATGCAGAATACGAATTCCATACCAACTTTACAACCGGAAAAGTTATCGGTATATGTACGATTCGTAAGAATCTGCGCACATCAGAATCTAGCGATTACGGCGTTCCTGAGCAGCTGCACAGTTTACACAAAGAAATGCATACGGCAAAGCTTCAAGACGAGCCATAGGAATTTCCTTATTGCAGCATACACAGATACCATATTTTCCATTTCTAATGCGTTCCAAAGCAGCATCAATCTGCTGTAAACGCAAAGAGTCCTGCGCTCCAAGTGCATCCAGCATAGTTCTGTCTATAACGTCAGAAGCCATATCTGCTTCATCACCTGATTCTATAGGTTTTATAAGATTTTTCATTTCATCAGACTGGTCTGCCAATGACTTTAATATTGACTGACGCTGTTCCAATAACTTTGCTTTTACCTCGGCTACAAATTTCTCATCCATAAGTTGCTCCTCCATACGCCAACGTAAAGAAATTAGCAGAACTACAATAAATCAAATACAGTCATTCATGAAAAGCAGGATTTTCAAATGTCTGCGAATTCGATTCATATAAAAACTTCTAAATTCACCCTTTTTGTTGACTTGTCCTTTTAATTTGTACATAATAATATAAGTATAAAACCGTAAAAAAACAACTTTTTTCTGCTATATTTTGCATGAAAAAAAGTCAATCTGTTTTGGAGGAATCGTGGCTAAAGAAGAAGCTATTGAAGTTGAAGGAATTGTAAAGGAAGCATTGCCTAATACAATGTTCCGTGTAGAACTGCAGAATGGTCACATGATCATGGCACATCTTTCAGGAAAAATGCGCAAGCATTACATCAGAATCGTTCCTGGCGACAGTGTGAAAGTTGCTCTTTCACCATACGATCTTGACAAAGGTCGCATTATTTTCCGCCAGCGCTAAAATTTTTTAACATCCGGAGCGAATTTATTGCTCCGGAAAAACCGTTCCAAATAATTGCAATGCATACAAGTGGGCCAAATGGTAAGAACCATATAAATATTTTGAACAGAAACACACCCATAAGAATCTGAAAAAACTTAAGAATAAAATTAATAAATAAATCAAAGCGTGTATAATTGCGTCCTGTATTTCTGTTTGAATAAGAGGACTGATAATACGAATGCTGGTAATCATTCTTATTCTGATCCGCATTACTGAACCATTGCCAGAACGCGTCTTCAGTTTCATATGGATTCTGCTGAGTTTCCCCCTGAGCCCTTTGTCCGTATGAACTATAATAGTTTCCATAAGGATTCTGATAAGAAGAATATGCAGAATTGCCCAAATCATAAGAGGCACGTTTCTTTTCATCACCGAGGACATCATAAGCTTCTGAAATCTGCTTAAATTTTTCTTCCGCTTCCTTGTTTCCAGGATTTCTATCTGGATGAAATTTAAATGCAAGATTGCGGTATGCTTTTTTTATTTCTTCTGCAGAGGCTGTTTTCTGAACACCTAAAATTTCATAATAATCTTTCACTTGCTATCCTTTAATATCTCTAATAAAAAAATAATGCTTTTTAAGCTTAGTTACAAGGAAAAAACATTATTTGACAAAGGAAATTCCAACGGTCCTCTGTCAATTCAGATTTTTTTACTTTCAAAATAAGTTTGCAGAAATAATTCCGTATCGGTCCTATGTGAACAACAAAATAAAAGAAATTAAAACTATTTAAAAAGATTGTCCTTTAGAATAACCCAGGTTGCACCTTTTCCGCCTTCATATGAATCCGGATGCCCTGAAGTTCCCAATCTTTTATCCTGCTCAATGAATTTCCTTACCATTTCACCAAGGACAGGATCGGATCCATGCGAATGAATTCCTTTTCCATGTACAATCATAATTTTCTTGATTTTCCGCATTTCACAGTCGCTTACAAATGCATCAAGTCTCGACCATGCTTCTTCGCGCTTTAATCCATGAAGATCAATTCTTGCTTCTGCCTTCATGTTTACGAGGGCTGACCGACTCTGATATTTATTGCGCGCCTCTTCTTGTTCTGCGAGAGAATCCTTATCCACTGTACCATAGCGGCGGAGCCACAATTCCATTGGATTTATATGTTTTTCGCGCTCTTTTGATATATCAAAACCTTTACGCATTTCCATCGCCGCTTTTTCTTCCGGGGTGGGAGCATTTGCCTTTTTATGAGAAACCTGATTTTTCCCGCTTTCCTTCTGTTTTCTTACAGCGTCTTTCTGCTGCTTATCCCACTGAGCCAGTATATCACCGAAATCCATACATTTTTCTCCATTTTAATCGTTATCAATAAATATAACGTTTTCGTCAGTAACCCAGCCGCCTGAATTCCCAAACTGAACGAACACCCATCCACCTGCATGCTGTTCTATACGAACACGCTTTCCACCTTCCATAAAAGCGACTGCACCTGCTGTTTTTTCCGGAACAGGGCTTAAATCCCCTCCTTTAAAAATCGCATAAGTTGCAGAAATCTGAACATAAGAGATTATAGTGCAGACGATAAACATCGTTACAAATACAGAAAACACAATTATTCCATGAAGTTTTTTCAGGAAAATTACTATGCTCAGCATTAAAACAAAAAATAGAAGAATTCCAATGCATAGCATAAGCGTAAAATAAGTTGGCTCAAACGCAGCCCCTGTTATTTCAAGAGATTCTTCAAACTCTTTACGGGTATAATATTCTGCAGTAAAAGGAACAGATCTCCTTTCGGCAGCTCGGAGTTCTGCAATTTTACGGCAATTTTCTTCAGAAATAAATTTCCGCTCCACTTTTTTCACCGGCATCTGTTTTTTAGAAAAAGCATAGCCAAACATCTCGGAATAATTATCTTCCCTAGCTCCAGCCGGATCTCCAGCTAAAACCGTCACAGGAGTTGACGGAAGATATAAATCAACGCGTACACCGTTATATGAAGTAGCAACTATATGCACGTCCGGTAAAGTCTGGCTTCCGCTTACCAGCGGCTGCCATTCAAACTTTGCAACAGGAATCTTTTCATCTGAAAACTCAGAGCTCCTGATCGTACCTTTCGTAATTTCATAACGTTCAATTTCCCTGAATATAGCATTCTTTGGAACACTCCAATTAAAAGCAACAATCTGAACTCCATACTGAAGTGACACTGTAAATTCAATAGATTTTCCAGCCCTAGTCGTAAACGGAACCTTATTTTTTTTTGCACCGCGTCTGGACTGAATCATCTCATAGCCGTCATCAAATGTAACGACAAGCTGCGGCAAGATATTGCGCGGGTTTTCAGAAATTACGATCGGCTCAAATGGAAGATAATAAAGCTTATTGTTAAGATAGACCTTTAAAGAACGAAGTCTGTACACTCCTGAGTCAGAGAAATTCAGCCAAAGTTCAATTTTTGTTCCATTTTCAGAATCAGAATATTCGGAACGGCGCAAAGAAACAAAATTTACACCATTCTGAAGATCTGGAATCTGCGCCTGAACATTTTCTGACTTAATATATGGAATTTTAAGTTCAAAGGCACAGTCCGTTCCACTGAAATTGTTCTGGTTTACAGGCACAACCGAAAGTTCTTTTATTATGCTATAAGTAAGTTTCTGCGCAGAAACCGGTATCATTGCGGACAAAACCGTCACCAGCGCAAAAAATAATTTGATTCTTTTTAAATTCATATCTAATAATCCGTTGCAGAGCTTGTATTTTCTGTATTTTCGCTGTTCTGCCATTGTTTTTTATCGTACTCCCTGATTCGCTCAAACACAGCTTCTTCCATAGTATTCGTACTGTCAGATTCATTTACTCTGGAAATGCTGTTTTCCCGGGCTTTAGCTTCCTTTTCAGAATTTTTCAATGAAAGTTCAAGATTGATTTTTGCATCAATCTTTGAACCGTCGACCTTTAACGCTTCCCTAAAATAACGGGCAGCTGTATCGTAATTTCCTTTTCTATAAGCAATTACCCCGCAGTTATAATTTGTGGCATATTTTACGGGATTGAATTCAGACGATTCAAGTTGCCCGAAACGTTCAAGAGCCGCATCATTTTCATTCTGAGAAAGATATGTAACTGCAAGACCATAAACCGCATACTGCTCAAGCATTTTGTCATCCTCAGAATCCGCCTCACAAGCAGTCTGAAGATAACCAGCAATAGCGTCATTGTATTTATGCTGATACCAGTTCCATGTACTGGATAAAATCGTTTTTGCGCCATCAACACGTTCTCTGCAGGAAGTAAGACTCATAACTAAAAAAACTATTGAGACAACAGAGTTTCTGTGTATTCTGCCGGCAATCGCATCAGGATCGAGTTCGCTTACAAGAAAACTGAGCACCAGGAATATTATTCCAAGCCCTAGGAACAATGAATATCGCTGCATGGGCTTAAGTTCATATGTAACAGAATTCTGAGCATCTGAATCATTTTCAACGGCAGCCGAACCATAATGCAAGCTTCCACCTTTTATTGAGTCCAAAAGCTGAAGGGCTGACCCCGGTTCAGTTGCATCGACATAAGCTACTTGAAGATCAGAAATATGCCTTACCATATTCTTTTTCATGGCATTATCGCAGGCAGATTTCATTTTTTCAATTCTAAGAGCTGTCATTACAGGTGTACGTCCATCTCCGGCAAGCACTTTTACTTCACGTTCTGTTCCAAAGCCAATCAAGTAAACAGAAACACCATTTTTTATACATTCTGCAAGAGCACCGTCAAGCATTCCGTCCGTTTCATCTCCATCTGTAAAAACCCAGATTGTATTTGCCTGCGAAGAATTAGCCGGAAACGATTTTAAGGCAGAGCGTATTCCCTTTCCTATACTAGAACCTCCAGCACTCATAAGCGCAGGAGAAAGAGAATCCAGCAATGATTCAACTACAGCGCGGTCTTCTGTAAGCGGAACTACAACAACACCTTCTCCTTTTGCAATGACCACAGAAATGGCCGTATTTTCCATGCGGGACAGGAGCATTGCAGAATATTTTTTTGCAGCATTAAGGCGGGTCATTCCTCCTGGTGCGTCATCTGCATTCATACTGTAGGAAATGTCATAAACAAGAGAAACTGCAGAACCGCTCTTTTGAACAGGTTCAAGATAAGTTCCCCAAGAAAAACCTGCATAGGCAAGCACAAGCATTATCCAGAACAGACTTAAAAATACCGAACGTGCCAATATCGTAATACTATATTTTTTTATTCTTCTTGCAGGTAAAAAATCGCTGTCTTTAATCGTAATTTTTTTATAATTATTTATGACCTGCCTGTAATGATAAAGTCCGAACACAAGTGCCGGAATCAGCAGGAAAATTGCATACAATGCTTCCGGTCTTTGACAAGTAAAATTCATCAGATGAACTCCTGTAAAACTATACGGCGGATAAACCAGCATAGGATAAAAAGAACTGCAGATATAAGAATCAACTTATCATAAAAATCATAATTTACAGTTTTTGAATGATAAGTCTGAACGACACTCTGATTTTTTATAATGACTGACAGAGCGAGAGAAAAATCGCTTACAGACTGAATTTCGAAAAAACGTCCTCCGCCCGTCTGCGCTATCTGGCGCAATGACGAAGCATCAAAGGATGAATTCAAGAAACCTGTATAAGATTTTCCTGTTTTAGGATCAACATAATCTATTGGAACAGAACCGCTGGTTCCAACGCCGAGTGTATAGAGAACAATATTATTTCGGTGTGCAAGCTCCGCTGAAATTTCAGGATGAATTGCACCGGCATTATTTTCGCCATCCGTAATAAGAACAATACATTTTTTAGGAGCAACTGAACTGGAAAGATGAAAGACTGCCGTTGCAAGTCCTGTTCCGATTGCAGTTCCGTTTCCAAGATTACCGATAGAAACTGTATCCAGCCGCTCCAAAAAAATCTTTTTATCAACTGTAGGAGGAATTACAATAGCCGCTTCTTCTCCCATAACAACAAGCCCGAAAGTTGCTCCCGGATTATCTCCGACTAAAAATGAAACAGCGTGTTTTGCAGCTTCAAGACGAGTAATTCCACCAATATCCTTTGCTGCCATCGACGGACTTATATCAAGAACAAACATTACGTCGGTCCCCCTTGACGTATATACCCTTTCCTGACGATAGAGCACTGGATCTGCCAGTGCGACAACAGCAATCACAAAACCTGCACAACCAAGACAACGGGAAAACATAGAAGCAAAATTACGAACTTTTTTGTTCCATGAGAAAGAATCACCTTCCCAATCCGAAATGGTTGCGACAAGCGACATTCTGGAAAAAAATCCAACAATGCGCAGAAAATATAATACAGGAATCAGAAGCAGCAGCAAAAAAGCTGCCGGATTATGGAAATCTGGCATTATCTTCCCCTCTCAAAAAGTTTTATAACTGCACGGGATGTATTGATAAGCTCACTACGCTCACCGTCATGCAATACAGCTGCATATCGTTCAGCCGGCATTTTTTTTGATTCAAGAGAATTATGAGCAAACCGAACATAATCCATTCTTATGAAAATCTCTACAATCGCTTCGATATTATCAACTATAAATCCGTCCAAAATGCCGCCAGTTGCAGTTTCAAAGGCTGATACAAACTGATTTGTGGCAAGACAATTAAAATCTATACCGAAACGGACAGTAAGGTACTTTCTGAAAATTTTCTGGATGGCAAGACAAAAAGCGGGATCTTGAATTTTTGAAGAATTCTTTTCAAGTTTTTTAAGCTGTCTGACAGCAAATCTGGAACTCTTTGCATATTTTCTAAGAAGCCGCTTTTCGTTTAATTTGTCAGAAATTGTACGCCAACGGACTAAAAGCTGAATTATAAAAATCAAAAGTACAATCAAAAGCACAATAGAGAAATAAACAAAATATATGGTTCCTGGAAATAAAAGCGGCGGAACAACAGACCTTAGAACCATATCGTCATCCGTCAGCAGAGAAGAAACTTCAACCTTTTCTGGATCAATTATAAATGGAACTGTATCTGAACCAAAAACAGCCGCATACAAGTCAAACTGCGGAAAATCCATTATACCCGATTTCCACGGAATGAAAGTAAGAACGACCGTATACATTGCACCGTTTCTTTGTATAATCGCCTTCGTAATAGTAAAATCGCTATTGTCTATGGAAAACGGCAGAAGATTCAAAAAGAGAGGCTTTTCATCAAGATTCCCTTCTTCTGGAAAGAAATCAACACCGGAACTGAACGTATAATGCAATTCAGCCAGATCGCCGACAAGGACCCTCTTAGGAAAAACAAACTGACTTGTGTCGGACTGAGCCTGCAGGGCATAAAAACACATTAAGAGAACAGGAACAAACAGAAAACGCATTTTCATATGCGTCCTCCCCAGCCAGAAAGTCTACTGGAACCGCGCGCAGCAAAGAACACTGAAAGCTGACGCACTACATCTTCTTCCGTAGAAATAGAAACGCAACCCGCATTATGGCGGGCACAAAGTTTTTCCAATTTAGAGGAACGCTTTCTGTAATCATCTCGCCATGCAGACTTGAACACCTGAGACAGAGTAGGCAGGACTAGTCTTTTTCCAGTTTCACTGTCTATAAACGGAGAAACTCCCACTTCCGGCATTTCCCAGTCAGTCGGATCCGTAATGCGGATTGCAGCAACGTCATTTTTCTGGCACAGAAGCTTAAACGGTTCCTCCCAGCCGGCAGCCCTGAAATCAGAAATTATAAAGACAAGTGAATGATGCTTCAAAAGTTTTACGGCTCCTGTCATTGCGTTTCCAAGCACAGAACCGCGGACTGTATGATCAACTTCATCAAGCCGCGTAAGAAGGTGCATTGACTGAGTTCTACCTGCTTCAGGCGCACTTGAAAAATGAATTTTACCGTCAAAGAAAACCGCACCTACAGGACTTTCATTAAGTTCCGCAGCAAGAGAAAGCAGAGCAGCCGCCTCAGCTGCCGTTTCATACTTTACCTTGCCTTTCGATCCTATGAACATAGACGACGAGCGGTCTACAATAAGAAAGATCTGAAGCTCATGCTCTTCTTCAAACATCTTTACATACGGCTTTCCCATGCGTGCAGTCACATTCCAGTCTATTGCCCTTACATCATCCCCGCGAAGATATTCCCGTACCCCGCTGAATTCTACACCCTGCCCGCGATACAACGACTTAAATCCGCCGGTACGCATGCTGTCTGCAAGGCACCCCGCCGCAACTCTCAGATAAGAAGCCTTTTGAGAAAGAGAATCTCTTGATCCCGCTAACAAATGCTGCATTTTAAAACCTTTTTATTTCAGAATTAATCATCCCCTGTATTACGGAACCGGAATGAAATCAAGGATTTTAGCGATAATATCATCTGCAGAAACAGAATCTGCCGCCGCTTCATAGGAAAGAACAATTCGGTGACGAAGAACCAGCTTTGCAACAGCTTTTACGTCTTCCGGCAATACATATGATCTTCCAGAAAGCAGAGCAGTAGCCTTTGCGCACTGAAGCAACGCAATTCCCGCACGAGGAGAAGCTCCAAACGTAATGTAACGCGTAATATCATGCTCTGTCTGTTTTTTTGCTGACGGACGCGTAACAGAAATAATCTGAACAATATATTCAACAATTTTGTCATCACATACGATCTGACTGTTAAGCTCCCTAAATCTTAAAAGATCTCGGGAAGTAAGAACCTGATTAACAGGCACTTTTGATGCAGCCCCCTGAGTCTTTACAATTTGAATTTCATCTTCCGAAGAAGGATAACCGAGCGTAAGCTTCAAAAGGAAACGGTCAAGTTCGGCTTCAGGAAGATTGTAGGTTCCTTCCTGTTCGATTGGGTTCTGTGTTGCAAGAACAAAAAACGGTTCAGGAAGCTTGTACGTATCTTCTCCAATTGTAACCTGCTTTTCTTCCATTGCTTCAAGCATTGCAGACTGAACTTTTGCCGGAGCGCGGTTGATTTCATCCGCAAGAACAACATTTGTAAATACGGGCCCCTTGCGTACAGAGAAAGAACCTCTCGCCTGTTCATAAATGAGGGTACCGCTTACATCAGCCGGAAGAAGATCCGGCGTAAACTGGATACGCTTAAAATCGAGTCCTGAAATTTCTGCAAAAGTTTTTACGGCAAGAGTCTTTGCAAGCCCCGGAACGCCTTCCAAAAGTACGTGTCCACCGGCAATAAAAGCAGTAAGAATTCCATCAATGAGATGTTCCTGACCAACAAGACGTTTTTTTGCTTCTTCTCGGCACTTATTAACAAGTGTGCGGCAGTTTTCCAATTCCAATTCGTTTATGCTATTTTTTTCCATTTTTAATCCTAAAACTGCATAAATATACAGTTATTATCCAATATTAATTGACAACAATGTCTCAATTCAGAATAATTCAATTTATCATGTTGAACCCATTAGCACAAGAATTAAACGATTTATTAAAAGGAACATCGGCAGAATCTCTCTTCTCTGATGTAGGAAAACGGATCTACTTCCCTAGAGGAATCATTTCTCAAGGTGGAGAAGCAAAACAGAAAGCAAGCCTTGCAAACGGAACAATCGGTACAACCGTAATTAACGGCAAACCGGCAATCCTTCCGTCTGTTCAAAAATGGGCTCCAGAATTAACTTCTGGAGAACTTGTAGCTTATGCTCCTACAGCAGGACTTCCTGCAATCCGCGAAGCATGGAAACAAAAGCAGATTTCTAAAAACCCTTCACTTTCAGCAAAAAAGACATCTCTTCCTGTTGTAGTACCAGGTCTTACAGCCGGACTTTCTTACATCATGGATCTTTTTGTAGATGCAGACAAACCTATGCTGGCTCCAAATCCTTCCTGGGACAATTACGTCCTTATAGCAGAAGCACGCCGCGGTTCGGAATTCCACCAGTTCGACATGTTCAAGAACGGCGCATTCAATATTCCGGGACTTGAAGAAGCTGTAAAAGCAGAAGCTAAAAAATACGGCTCAGTACGCCTTATCCTTAACTTTCCTCAGAATCCATCCGGCTACAGCCCGACAAAAGATGAAGTAAAAGAGCTTTGCCGCATTCTTAAAGAAACTGCAGAAACTGGTGCAAAAATTCTTGTAATAAGCGACGATGCATACTTCGGACTTAATTACGAGCCTGCAATCGAACCAGAAAGTCTTTTTGCTCACATCTGCGACCTTCACGAAAATGTTCTTGCAGTAAAAGCAGATGGTCCTACGAAAGAAGACTTTGCATGGGGGCTCCGTTGCGGATTCCTTACATTCGGATGCAAAGGATTCTCGGATTCCCAGTATGAAGCACTTGTAAAAAAGCTTATGGGTGTGATCCGCTCATCTGTTTCATGCTCTGCAACGCCATCCCAGACTCTCATCCTTAAGTCATTCCAGGACCCGAACAACGATGCTGAAAAAGCCGCTTTCCGCAAGGTTCTTGAAGGACGATACAAGGTTGTCCGCAAATTCGTAGACAGTCACAAATGTTCTGGACTTGAAGCACTTCCATTCAATTCAGGCTACTTCATGAGCTTCAGAACAATCGGACTTGATGCAGAAGCCCTCCGCGTTAAGCTTCTTAACGAAAAGGGAATCGGAACAATTTCGATTGATGCAAATACACTCCGCGTTGCCTTCAGTAGTATAGAAGAAAACCTTATTGAAAAGGTTTACACAGAAATCTATAATACTGCAGAGGAAATGAAGCGTGCATAAAAAAACAAATTTGCTGTTGTCAGCGTTATTCTTTGTAGCAATTACTCTTACAGGCTGTTCAGAAAAATCTGAAAAGCGGCTTGTAATCTGGACTGATAACAGCGAATTTGCACAGTACCTTGAAGTATATAACGAATATCATAAAACAAAGGCCGTTATGGTATACAAAGAAAACCTTGCGGCCAGTCTTCCGCCGGCGAGGGATGAGCTCCAGCCGGACGTAATAGCCGGAACATGGCTCAGAAACTCAAAAGTAAAGAAGAATTTCTTACCACTCAACTTTCTTTTTGAGCGCCGTTACCTGAATTCGAATGATTTTTATACCACCCTTTTAAATGTTGGAAAATCGGGCAACAAACAGTATCTTCTTCCGGTGAATTTCAATCTGCCGGCAATAATTTTTTCCATAAAAAATGAATCTGTAGTAGAAAACAGCTACACAATAAGCCTCGATCAATTACGAAAGGCCGGAGCCGCATTCAATAAAAGGAATAAAAAAGGTGCTTACACCGCGATAGGATTTGCACCGCAGAGCAGCACTGAATTTATGTATACCGTCTCAAAAATAAAGGGTGCAAACTTCCGTGAGGAAAAAAAAGGGACGCTCCTTTGGGACAACGAAAACCTCCAGAAATCGATATCTTTTTTAAACCAATGGATAACGACTGAAAATTCTTCCACCCAAACAGAAAGTGATTTTGTATACAAATATCTTTCTGTTTCGGCAGACAAGCGCGTTACAAGCGGAAAAACACTTTTTTCCTATATAACAAGTGACAACCTGTTCTTGTTTTCTAACGAGCAGATGAGTAAAATAGACTTCCGATGGCTTTCTGACAACGGAGAACTCCCCGTTGAAGATTCATTCACAACAATGGGAATCTCCGCAAAAGCCGAGCACAAGGCTGATGCCGCAGATTTTATTTCATGGTTCTTCACAGCAGATTCTCAGCGAATCCTTATTGAACGTAAAAAACGAATGAACCTGGATAACATGAAATTTGGAATTGCGGGAGGATTTTCAACAATCAAAACTGTAAACGAACACATTCTTCCTGTTCATTACACAAGACTTCTTTCTAATATCCCTGACTCTGATTCTTTCCACGTTTTTGCACGAAAACCTTCTGATTGGGATCGTACAAAAAAACGGGTCATCTCGCTCATGGAATTGTGTGCGGGGCTTCTTATTCCTCAAAGCGGAAAAATATCACTTAGTGATGCCGATGAGAAAAACCGCCCGGTGCTTGTCCAGCAGAATGCGCAGGCGGCTTTGTTTGAACCGTTTGCTGCAGA
>JAFOSK010000033.1 GCA_017392945.1 Treponema sp. | reverse complement strand
TCCTGGGATTATATTAGATTCGCCGTAACAGGCTGTAAGATCTTTTATTTCAAGCATATTAATCTCCTATAACGCTCCATCTAAGCCTCCGCACTGCTCGGCTTAGATTCCTTTTATCCGCGTAGACTTTCGCGGCGCTCAAGTCTGCTATCTAGACGCTCCATCTAAGCCTCCGCACTGCTCGGCTTAGATTCCGCTCTTATGAAACTTGCCGCGGCCTAGATAAACGGCTTTTACTTTTTCGTCGGCAAGGCATTCTGCGGGGGTTCCTTCTACAAGGATTTTGCCTTCGTGCATGACAGTAACCGTATCTGCAACCTTCCTTACAAATTCCATATCGTGCTCAACAACAACAACCGCATGTTTTTTTGCAATACTGCGGATTATACGTCCGGTGCGTTCAGTTTCAGGCTTACCCATACCAGCAACAGGTTCATCCAGAAGCAGAACTTCCGGCTCTTGAACAAGAAGCATTGCAATTTCAAGCCACTGCTTCTGACCATGACTAAGTCCGCTTGCCTTTTCGTTCTTTTTATCAATCAATTCAACATTTGTAAGAATTGTATCAATAAAATTCTTCTGCTCCTCTGTTGCCTTAAAAAACAGCGAGCTGAAAACTCCCTTGTTTCCTTTAAGAGAAAGCTCCATGTTTTCGTAAATCGTTAAGCTCTTGTAAATGCTAGGTGCCTGAAACTTTCTTCCAAATCCCAGGTTAATAATTTCAAATTCGCGCATTTCCGTCAGATTGATATTTACGCCCAGTCCGGCCATAAGCGGATTTCCGTGGAAGACAACAGTTCCTTCACTCGGCTTTGTCTTTCCGCAGATAATATCCAGCATTGTTGTTTTTCCGGCTCCGTTCGGCCCGATAAAAAAGTGAACCTCATGGGGAAAAATCGCCGTAGAAACATCGTTTACAGCCTTAAATCCGTCAAATTCAACGGAAATATGATTAATTGTAACTACAGGCGGAATTTTATATTCCTTAGGCTTTTCCATTACATAACCTTCGTTATGCATAGGCATTTTGATTGGACCTTCTGGAGTAAATGCGTCAATAATTGCCTTCTTCAAACTCATATTACACCTCCATTACAGCAGAAGAATCCGTTTTATTTCCCATCTTTTTTTCAAGTGTCCTTCCAAGCCAAAGCTTTAAATCCATGTATACGCCTGTAAGCCCCCTTGGCAAGAACATTACGACTAAAACAAACAATAGACCTATAAAGTACGACCAGATTTCAGGTAAATTTTCACTTACAAGAGTCTTGCACAGATTTACAACAAAAGCCCCTATTACGGCACCTATTAAAGTTCCCCTTCCTCCTACCGCAACCCAGATAGCCATATCAATGGAGTTTCCAATGCTCATTTCGCTAGGACTTATAATTCCGCTGAACGGAACAAACAGCGCACCGGCAACTCCGACTGCAAGCGCACTTAATCCGTAGACAAAAGTCTTGTATTGGGCAACGTAATATCCGGAAAAACGTGTTCTGTTTTCTCCATCCCTGATTGCCACAAGAACACGCCCGCACTTGCTTTTAAGAACCCATGAAAAAAGAAGATACGTAAGCACCATGAACAAAAGCGTAACATAGTACCATATGTATTTTGTCATCTTTGAATGCAGGGAAAGCCCGAACACGTAGGTAAAGTCTGTTAACCCGTTTGTTCCACCTGTATACTGCTGAAGTCCGATAAACAAAGTAACAAAAACCAGTGCCAGGGCCTGACTTAAAATTGAAAAATAAACCCCCTTAATTCGGTTTGTAAAAGTCAAGAATCCTAAAATCAACGCAAGTGCAGTCGGCACAAGCATTACCATAAGAATTGCTCCTGGAGCATATTCGTAAATTTCCCAGAACCACGGCAAAGTCGTTCTTCCAGACCAGCTCATAAAATCAGGAAGTTTTCCATTGCTTGCAATCAGCTTTAAATACATGCCGAATGCATAGCCGCCAAGCCCAAAGAATACACCGTGACCAAGACTTAAAATTCCCGTATAGCCCCATATAAGATCAAGGGCCATAGCAACAATCGCATATGTAATGTATTTACCAATAAGACTTACCCTGAAAGGAGTGATGAATAAAGGCAGAACAGCCACAATTAAAACAACAATTCCAAAAGCAAGGTTTTTCCCCTTTTGTGTAAGCCCGTCAATAGTATTGGCAGGGCCAGCCGCAAAAGTTTTATATAAATTACCCAGTTCAAATCTCACATCAAGCCTCCATAAGTAAGGGAAAGCTTTCCCTATTCGTCTAGCGCACGGGAATGAATTACAAAAAGCCCCTGCGGCTTTTTCTGAAGGAACAGAATTACCAGCAACAGTACAAGCGCCTTTGCAATATTTGCACTGGTTCCCGCCTGAATTGCCGAGTTACTCATGCCAATCAATAAAGCTCCTGCAACAGTACCGGCAAGACGGCCTACACCGCCAAGAACAACAACCATAAAAGTATCAACTATGTAGTTCTGCCCTAAAGTAGGCCCAACAGACCCCAAGAGACACAGGGCACAGCCCGCAACGCCTGCAAGTCCGGAACCGATTGCAAAAGTATATGAATCTATCAGATTAGTCCTTATTCCAAGGCACTGAGCCATAGGCCTGTTCTGCATTGTGGCACGAACTTTTTTACCGTAGCCCGATTTATACATAAGAAAATACATTAAAATCATGCAGACAATTACAAGCCCGATGATAAAAAGTCTTTTATAAGTCATTACAAGTCCTGCATCATCTGCAGAAGCAAATAACGTTATGTTTCCGTTTAAGAATGATGGAGCAGAAACGTTAACATTCGGTGCTCCAAAAATTGTTCTTGCAAGCTGCTGAAGTACAAGGGATACCCCCCAGGTAGCAAGAAGCGAATCTGTTTCGCGGCCATAAAGTCTTCTAATTACTATTTTTTCAAGAAGAAGCCCAAAACCAAATGCAGCAGCAAAACTAAAAACGATTGCTACTGGAAAATAAAAATCAAATGCACCCTTTGAAACAAATTTCAAGAAGAAATTCTGAACAAGATATGTTGTATAAGCTCCAAGCATTATAAATTCGCCGTGAGCCATGTTGATTACCCGCATCAATCCAAAAGTGATTGAAAGCCCCAGCGCAGCAAGCAGAAGAATGGAACTTAAACTAATACCGTTAAATAAAACTGTTAAAACTGAGGTCATAAAAACCTTCCTAAAAAAAGAACAAACCCAACTACCGTAAATAAAAAACTGTTAGAAAATCAATATGTTTCCAAAACCAGGTGGTTAAGCCTTTCGAACTGAGGGATGTCGAATGCTAACCACCATGATTTATGCTTTTATCACTCCTATAACAAATTAACTGTTACAGGCCTTTAGCCCATGAATAAGTAGAAAGATATGGATCCGGTTTTACAGCACCAGAAGTTGCCCAAACTTCATCAATAAGACCTTCTCCGTTAATCTTACCGATACGAACAGGCTTGTAGATGTGCTGGTTGTCACCATCCAAAGTAACAGTTCCTTCAGGAGCATCAAAAGTCATTCCCTTTGCTGCTTTTTTAATCTTTTCTACATCAAATGAACCTGCTTTTTCTGCAGCTTTTGCCCAAAGGTATACACCAATGTAGCCAGCTTCAATCGGGTCATCTGTTACACGCTTAGCACCATAAGCAGCCTTGTAATCAGCAACAAATTTCTTGTTCTTTTCTGTAGCTGTTGTCTGATAGTAGTTCCATGCAACATAGTGACCTTTGAGGTTAGCAATACCTACACCGCCAACTTCTTCTTCTGCAATAGAAAAACTCATTACAGGACATTTTGCAGCAGTAAGACCGGCATCTGTAAGCTGCTTAAAGAAGGCAACGTTTGAGTCACCGTTCAATGTGTTGATTACACAGTCAGGTTTTGCAGCAGCAATTTTAGAAACGATTGTTGCATAGTCAGTATGTCCCATAGGAGTATATTCTTCACCGGCACAAGTTCCACCAAGATATGAAAGCTGAGCCTTAATAATCTTATTTGCAGTTCTTGGGAATACATAATCAGAACCAACAAGGAAGATTTTCTTTCCGAATTTTTCAACACAGAAATCAACAGCCGGAACAGCCTGCTGGTTAGGAGCAGCACCCATATACATGATGTTAGGGCTCATTTCCATACCTTCATACTGAACAGGATACCAAAGCAGGGCACCAGTATCTTCTACAACAGGTTTTACAGCTTTACGGCTTGCAGAAGTCCAGCAACCAAAAATTGTAGCAACTTTATCATTCTGAATAAGTTTACGTGCTTTTTCTGCAAAAATCTGAGGTTCAGAAGCACCATCTTCCTGAACTGCAACAATTTTTTTACCAAGAACACCACCAGCTGCATTAATCTCATTAATAGCAAGCATCTCTGCATCACGAACAGAAGTTTCCGAAATTGCCATTGTTCCACTTAAAGAATGAAGAATACCGACCTTTACAGTGTCACCACCATCTTTTTTTGAACATCCGGCAAGTGAAAGTGCTGCAACAGCAGCCAAAGCAGTAGAAATAATTTTTTTCATCAGCGTAAACCTCGCTTTTATAAAATTGTACGTTTGTCCAAAAACTGATTTGCTAAGAGTTCAGGCACAGACGTTTTGCAAACTGCCAATAAATCTCATCCCAAGACAAAAAAAGGTGTCAGAGATCTGATCTTCCTTGAAGAAATCTCTGACACCTTTGTCTTATGGCCTTTATGCTATAGAAATAAAAAAAGACACTCAATGTGCCGTTTCACTAAATATATTCTTTTTTTTTATGCATTTTGCACAAAAAGTAAAAAAATTTCGTGACACTATTAAGAATACTATATTTTCCTTTACAAATGAAAATTCCCATTGTAACATTGTAATGTTGCTAGCTATTTTTACAGAAAAATTACTTAGAATTCAATACAAATCCTAAAAATAGTGAAGCCTTGACTTTAGACGTAAGCAGGCCTTGACTCAACGTATTTTGGATTGATATTCGCATAAAATCCAAATTTAGCAAAACATTCCATAACTAAAAGTATCTTTACAAGGAGAGAAACGATAAAGAATAAGTCTTCACAACACCACTAACGGGTGTTTTCCAAGGAGTACGCCATGAGAAAAATTCAAAATAAACTTATAACAAGTTATTCCGTTATTGTTCTATTTTCAATTTTGCTACTTTCTGTACCTATGCTTAAAACACAGATTTCAGAAATCAAGACAAATATCAATCAGACGGCAGCACTTCAGATGTCAGCATCTGCAAATTCAGTAAATGCATTTATTAAAGATGCAGTCCGCGTTGTAAAGGACGTTTCGCTTTATCCAAAGCGGGCAAATTTTACACTAGAAACAGCACAAAAAGATTTCGAAGCTCTAATAAAGGATGACCCAGCCCTGTTCTGTCTTTATTACGCAGATCCAATTCCAATGAGTCAGGGAGGGAAATTCTATTCCGGAGACGGCTGGATTCCGGAAGATGATTATAATAAAGAAACCCGCGGATGGTATGCAGCTGCAAAAAAATCAAATAAGCCTGAAATTTCAGAACCTTATGTCGACATGTCCACACATTCCCTGATTACAACAATTTCTTTAAGCGTAAAGGATGATCATGGAAGATTTATTGGTGTAGTAGGCCTCGATATTCTCCTTGAAGTTCTCAATGACATGGTAACCGGAAAGAAAATTTCAAAAAACGGACAGACCTATATTCTTGATGCGAACGGAAAATACCTCACAAATAATGATTTTAACAAAATTGTAAATGCAAACTTTTTTGACGACTACAAAAGTCTTGCAAAATACAAATCTAACCTTAAAGACGACCTCTTTGTAAAGACAAACGCTTCAGGCGGTTATTACTTCTGTGGACAGGTTATCAGCGAAGATTCAGGATGGATTCTTGTTACAGTCGGACCTTCTGCTGAACTTTATGCATCACTGCGCAACAACATCATTCTTATCGTAATTATGGCAATATTAAGCCTTTGTGTCTCGCTCGCAATTGCATATCTGTTCTCAACAAAAATCGTAACTCCAATCAAAACAGTAGATTCAACCGTAAATCAAATTGCCTCTGGTAACGCAGATCTTACACAACGCCTTAAGGTTGACAGCAATGATGAAATTGGAAGCCTTGAAACCGGCTTCAATAGATTCGTAGAAAAGCTTCAGGGTATAATTTCGCAGATTCAGGGTTCAAATTCTGAACTTAAAGATGTAGAAATCCAGCTTGTAGACAGCGTAAACGATGCATCAAGTTCAATTACTCAGATTCTCTCTAATATCGAAAGCGTAGGAAATCAGGTTACAAACCAGGTTAATGCTGTATCCCAGACATCAGCTGCAGTCGCTGAAATTGCAGAAAATATCAACAGCTTGGAAAACATGATTCAAAAACAGGCAAACGGTGTTGAAAGCGCAAGCTCTGCCGTAGAAGAAATGATTGGAAATATCAGTTCGGTAAATATGTCTGTAGAAAAAATGGCTCAGTCTTTTGCCCAACTCGAAGAAAGTTCCAAAAATGGAATTGACCAGCAGAAATTTGTTGACCAGCAGGTTTCAGAAGTTTCTCAACAGTCAAAGACTCTACAGGATGCAAACTATGCAATCGCAAACATAGCCAGTCAGACCAACCTTCTTGCAATGAATGCCGCAATCGAAGCCGCTCATGCCGGTGAGGCAGGAAAAGGATTTGCCGTCGTTGCAGACGAAATCCGTAAGCTTTCAGAAACTTCTTCCGAGCAGTCAAAGAAAATTGGTGCCGAACTGCACAATATTGTAGAAACTATCAATGCAGTTGTAGCGGCTTCGGCAAAAAGCACGTCCAGCTTCAATCAGGTTTCTAATCTTATATCTGCAACAGACGAACTTGTACGCCAAATTCGTGCCGCAATGGAAGAACAGGACGAAGGATCAAAGCAAATCCTTGAATCGCTTAAGCTCATGAACGACAGTACGTCAGAAGTAAAAACTGCTTCTACAGAAATGAAAGAAGGAAATCAGATGATTTTGAACGAAATAAATAACCTTCAAAATACAACAATGGTAATCAAAGAAAGCATGAGCGAAATGTCAGCAGGCGCAAAAAACATGAACGAAACAAGTGCTTCACTTTCTGAAATTTCAACGCAAGTCCGTGAATCTATTACAAAAATCGGTCAAGAAATTGATCTGTTCAAAGCATAAAAACAGACCTGCACATATCACATAAAAATGCATAGAAAAGCCCGGCTTTCATTTCACGAGCATGAAACGAACACTGGGCTTTTCTATATAAAACAAGAAGAATCTACCTAAAATTAATCTTTAATTATAGTTTCAAGGGCAAGAACCATCATATCTTTAAAAGTTTTCTCCCTTTCCTCAGCCGAAGTTTTTTCTCCAGTAAGAATATTGTCGCTTACTGTAAAAATAGAAAGTGCCTTGCGCTTAAACTGAGCAGCAAGCGTAAAAAGTTCTGCAGATTCCATTTCAATTCCAAGAACCCCATAGTTCTGCCATAATTTCCAATTATCGTTTATATCATAGAAAAAATCGCTGCTTGCAACAGTCCCTACATGAACTTTTATATTCAGTTCCGCAGCCTTTGTGTACGCTGTATTTAACAAGTCAAAACTTGAAACCGGCGCATAATGCAATCCCCCAAAACGCTGATTCAGAAGATAGGAATCCGAACAGGCTCCGTTTGCAACAATTACATCACGGACTTTTACATCTTCCTGAATAGAACCAATTGTTCCAGTACGGATAATTTTCTGCACATTATAAAACTTGTAAAGTTCCGTTGCATAAATAGACAGCGACGGCTGTCCCATACCAGAGCCCTGAACAGAAACAGGAACACCCTTGTAAGTTCCGGTAAAACCAAACATTCCCCGCACTTCATTATAACATTTCGGACTATCAAGAAAAGTCTCTGCAATAAATTTTGCCCTTAAAGGGTCACCAGGAAGAATTACTCTTGGAGCAATTGCCCCTTCTGGCGCATTAATATGTGTACTCATGTTTAAAATTATAAGATGTATTTACAAAAAAGCAATAAATTAATTTCTGCACATCTACCAATACAGCAACAAAAATCCCTCAACCCTGCAAATAATAATGCCAGAACGCAGATTCAAATTCATCTGCATAAGCAAAATTGTCATTTCCTCATGATTTATACTTTTTCATAAATTTTCCATCAGCTTTCAAAAATCGGTTCAAAATCTTCTGCAGGATGCCCGCATACCGGACATACAAAATCCGCCGGAAGTTCTGCTCCTTCATATTCATACCCACAGATTTTACAACGCCAACCGATAATCTTTTTTTCTACCTTTTCTAAGTCAGCCACCGTTTTTTTAGGTTTCACATCCGCCTGATAATCTGCATAAGTCAGCGGTTTCCCGCTACCAGCAAGCCTTGCATCTGTAACTTCTGCAATAAAAATACTGTGGCTTCCAAGATCCTGCATCGAAACAACCCTGCATTCAAAAACAGCGCACACATGTTCAATAATATAAGGACACCCATTTTTATCCTTATCATATTTTATGGCATTGAATTTATCTGTAGTTCTTCCAGATTGATAACCGAACCGTTTGATAGTTTCAAAATCACAAGTTTTATCCAATACAGAAAGCGAAAAAAAACCAGATTCCTTTATCATTTCGCAAGTAAGATTCTGATTAATCACAGAAATTGCAATTCGAACAGGATTTACCGCTGCCTGAAAACAAGTATTTGTAATGCACGCATTAATTCTGTCCCCGGATTTAGCCCCAAGCACAAAAACTCCGTACGAAAGATTATAAAATGCCCTTTGTTCCATATTTTTCTCCATCCTCAGATTTTATCATAGAACAGATACATGTAAAGAAAACTTTTTTTAACAGCGCAGCCGTTTACGTAACGGGCTTGCTCCGGGCTACCCTCACGGTCGGTACGGGGATGTCCAATAAGAACAGAATACATCTCTTCCAAATTCACAAAGGATTGCAACAACACAAATCTAACACTTCAGACTCCCCGTACTGCGCTCCGCGCCCCCTCCGCATCCCGGCGCAGTCATTTCAGACATAACGTCATTATTTATTCATAAGATATTCTGCAACAGCTTCGTAAGCAGGCAAGGAAAGCGGATCAATATATTTATTCGAAGAATAATGAGTAGAAGCAAACCTAGCGATAACCATTTCTGCGGCCGGATCAATATAAATTGCCTGACCATGAACTCCACGCGCCATATAAGCTCCATGTGCATTATTTGTTATCCACCACATATCCCTGTAGCTCCATCCCTTAAGAGCCGGATAATCGCTCTTTGCAAAAGCTGCCTGAGCTTCCGGGGTGCATCCGCCTTCCGCTATATCTTTTGCTGCCGCTGCTGGAATAATCTGTTTACCATTAAGCTTTCCACCGTTCCTTATCATTTCACCGAACATTGCCATGTCCCTAAGATTAAGACTAAAACCACCGCCAGCAAATGCAATTCCAGAAGGGTCCAGTTGATAATATCCGTCGTAGTGAGCCCCCAGCGGCTTCCAGATATTTTCAGAAACCAACTGAGTCAGCCCCTTACCTGTAACCCTCGAAACAATCCACCCCAAAACTTCAGTATTTATAGTCCTGTATCCGAATGCTTCTCCATGTTCCTGACCTTCAATCTTTTTTACAGTCTTCAGATATTCATAATAGTTCTGAGGACCTTTATAATCTCCAGGACGGAATACGTTTCCGGCAGCAGAGTATGCCCATATTTCAGCATTCGGATTATTATAATCTTCACTGTATTTAATTGCTGTAGTCATATCCATTACATTGCGCACAGTCGCTCCCTCATAACCCGAGCCCTTAAGCTCAGGAATATAGTCAGTCACCAATTTAGAAGGATCAAGTTTCCCATCTGCTACCAATATGGAAGCAATTGTTCCAGTAAAAGATTTACTTACAGACATTGCAGCATGCTTTCCATCAGGAGTAAGCCCTCCAAAATACTTTTCATAAACAATCTTTCCTTTATGCATGACAATTATCCCGTCTGTATAGTTAGCCCCAAGAGACTGCTCAAATGTCATAGGAGTTTCAGAATTCCATGGAGTAAATATGATAGAATCAATGTTATTATCTATCTTTGTTTTTACGCTATATCTGTTTTTCTGATCAGCAGGAACTGTCCTTGTAGGAAAAAATTCCTGCATATGATTTACGCTGTAACGCAGTTTAGGAAAATCAAAAAAAGAACCATCCGAAGCATGAAGCGTTTTTTCCTTTGCAGGAGGAAATCCCTTCATCCATCCCATTGTTTCAGGATTTGTTTTTACTGCATCTGCATAATCCTGTGCACTTACAAATGCTGCACCAGCCACCAAAATACTGGAAAAAATTGCTTTTTTCATAAATCCTCCGAATTCTTCATAAAATACGTCGAGTCAAGGCACGCTAACGCTTAAAGCCTTGACTTCGCCGTTTTGAGGGTTTTTACTACCCCCCTCAATAAAAATCGAACCCCTACGCAGAGCTTACGGGGTACCGTTCGTTCTCATAGGTAGTACATGTACCCACAAAGTGATTGCAATCGAATTCAATCCCCTTTATACGATACAGACATCTAGGTGTTGAACTCTCCGCACGAAAATAAATCAGCTGTAACTACTCAGCTTTGTTTTTATTTCTACAAATATAACAATATTATACACCGGAGGTAACATTTTTTCCTATCAAAAAGATAGTTATTTACAGAAATTCTATTTTTTAGTTTCGGGTACCTTTGAAAAACACAAATTCATACCACAAAGTTTTTTTTGCAATTTAGAAAACTCCGACATATAATTGTAACAACAGTTAGAATGCAAAAATGTTTTAAACATTATTTTTATAAGTCATTCATTTAATTCAAGGAGCAGAGTCTACTATTATGTTAAATTCACTTAAAACCAGATTTATCCTGATTTCCGGAATATTCATTTTACTTTCCCTGGGAATCGTAACTCTTATTTCTGCAAGACAATTTACAGATATGGCAATAACATTTGCAGCTTCGCAAGGAGACCCTATAGTTCAAAAAGTCGCAAATCACATAGACGGTGACGAATTCGAAGCCTTCACAAAATCCATGAATCCAGATGATGCATATTACGAACAAACACGTCTCTGGATGCTTGACTTAAAACAGGCAACAGGCTGTCGCTTTTTATATACAATGACAAAAATCGGTTCAAAATATGAATATGTAATAGACGGAAGCTGCGATCCAAGCGATAAAGAGAACTTTTCAGAATGCGGAGCAGAAGAAGATCTTGCATCCTGGGGTACAGCACCTTTAACATCAATGCAAAAAGGCGATCTAACGCATTCGAATTTTGAGCAGCAGGAAGGCTGGGGCTGGACCATCAGTTCATACATAGGAATCAGGAATTCAAACGGACGAATAGTCGGAATGATCGGGTGTGACTTCGGTGCAGAAGAAATAGTTGCAAAAATGAAATCCGAAATTTTAAAAATCGTTCTGATTTCCATTATCTTCATTATTCTAGCAAGCCTTACAATATGGATTTTCTCAAACTATATGTTCAATTCAATGAATAAAATTTCAGATCAAATGGAATCCATTGCAAGCGGAAAAGCCGATCTAACAACAAGAATCCCAGAACAGGGCGGAACAGAACTTATGATACTAGCGAAAAGCTGTAATAACGTAATCAACAGCCTTTGTCTGCTCATAAAAAAACTTCAGGAAGAAAGCAATGTCCTTGAAACAACGGGTAGCAGACTATACGAACGTATGAATTCTCACATAGGACAGATTGACCTTACAGTCGCAAACGTAAACACCATTGCCGATAAGATTACTCTGCAAACAACAAAAATCGAAGAAGTCGCCGGCGGCATAAAAAAAGTAAACAACGAAATTTCAGGTCTCGGCAGTCAGATCAGAGAGCAGCAGAACGCAATCCAGCAATCATCAAGTGCAATAGAACAAATTTCTTCAAATATAACTTCCGTAACGCAAAGTGTACAGAAAATTTCAAAAGAATATAACATTCTTGTAAATGAAACCGAAAACGGAAAAACTAATCAGGAAAAAGTAGCTCACCAAGTAACCCAGATTTCAGAACAATCAAAGAACCTTAATATGGCAAACCAGGCAATCGCATCTATAGCCGCACAAACAAACCTACTGGCCATGAATGCTGCAATCGAAGCCGCCCATGCAGGAGAGGCCGGCAAAGGCTTCGGCGTAGTTGCTGACGAAATCCGAAAACTTGCAGAGACATCTTCAAAACAATCTGGTGAAATCAAAAGTCTCCTTGAAGGAATTACCGTCTCTATTGACGAAATCGTTCAATCCTCAACAATTTCAGCAAAATCGTTTTCCAGCGTAGAATCCCAAATTCTCAATATGAACAAACTTATGCAGGAAGTCCAAAACGGCATGGAAGAAGAAATGAAAGCCGTCGGTGACATTCTAAATACAGTCCGAACTGTAAACACAACTACAGATGCCATCACTCAAGCTTCTTCAGAAATGCGAAATGAAAGCTCCAAAGTCTTCCATAGCATCGAAGAACTTCAGGAAATTGCAAAAGCAACCCACAACCGTTCAACCGAAGTCTCAAATTCAATTTCCGAAATGAAAGACACAGCCCAAGTCGCCGTAGATGCCAGCCAGCAAAACCACGAAGCCTCAACCAACGTAATCAAAATGGTTCAAGGCTTTAAAGTCTGACAACTTACAATAGTCATAAAAAACTCGAAATGATTTTTTTCTCTATCTTCCCAGGCCAGTTCATCCGCAACCGGCGTTCCGGGACTGCCCTCACGGTCGGTGCTCACCTGCGTTCGCACGCGCTCCGCGCCCCCTCCATGCCGGGGCCGGCCGGTCCCCGGGCATAAAAAAATCCCCGCGGCCTGCGCCCGGGGATCCCTCAGGTTAAAAAAAAACTGGCAGCTTGCCTAAAATAGGAAATCCGTTAAAAAAATCTGCGCTCAGCAGATTTTTAGGATTTACCTTTAAAACGGGCTCGTGACGGCTATGCCGTCACGCCGCAGGTAGCTGCCCTCACAGCAAAAATATGTATTAAAAAAAATAATAGAATTCAGAAAAAGAAAATTGTTTTTAAAATAAAAAACCTGGCAGCTGCCTACTTTCCCGCCTCGAAGGCAGTATCATCGGCGTTAGAGAGCTTGACTTCCGTGTTCGGTATGGGAACGGGTATTTCCTCTCCACTATGGCCACCAGGATTATTTCCTTGTATTTTTCCGGACTCCAGTTCATCCCCTTTCGGGAGCACCTCATCCTTTCCTTAAGTCAGAAGACACATTATTCTATGCGGAATCAATAATATGGTCAAGCCTCTCGGCTTATTAGTAATGCTCGGCTGAACACCTCACGATGCTTATACCTGCATCCTATCGACCCGGTAGTGTCCCGGGAGCCTTCAGGAGGATCATGTCCTCAGGGAAATCTCATCTTGAGGTGGGCTTCCCGCTTAGATGCTTTCAGCGGTTATCCCTTCCGAACTTAGATACCCGGCACTTGCCCTTGGCAGGACAACCGGTACACCAGAGGTTCGTCCACCTCGGTCCTCTCGTACTAAAGGCAGCTCCTCTCAGATTTCCAGCGCTCATAACAGATAGGGACCGAACTGTCTCGCGACGTTCTGAACCC
>JAFOSK010000032.1 GCA_017392945.1 Treponema sp. | reverse complement strand
TTCGGTCTCAGATGTGCCATAAAAATCTCTCCTTTTAACGCAATCAAATGCTTGTTTTTGAAATGGTCAGTTTCTGTTTGCGTATTTATTATTCTATCGTGTTTTTGACAAAAAAGCAACAGAAACAGACTTCGACAGGCTTGACAAAACCCCGGAGACTGTTCCATATCTGTTTCAACAACACAATCATGGGAACTCACTACGAGTACATCCCGGACACAGGAGATATTCCTCTGGTAGCTGATATTTCTTCCTGCGTTTTGAGTGAAGAACTTGATGTTTCTAAGTTCGGTTTGCTTTTTGCAGGTGCTCAGAAGAACCTTGCTCCAGCTGGAGTTACTCTTGTTATCATCCGCGAAGATTTAATCTGTGAACCAGAAGCTTGCCTTCCTGGAACTCCAACAATGCTCTGCTACAAAACACACGCAGACAACGATTCTATGTACAATACTCCTCCATGCTACACAATCTACGTTCTTGGAAAAGTTCTTCACTGGATTGAAAAGAACGGCGGTGCAGCAGGAATTAATAAGTTGAACGTAGCTAAGGCTGATTTGCTTTACAACTACCTGGACAACAACGAAGGAAACTTCTATCACGCAACAGCAGAAAAGGGAAGCCGCTCTTTGATGAACGTTCCTTTCCTTACAAAGTACTCTACTGCAGAAACTGCTGCCGCTGGCAAAAAAGACGAAGCTGACCGCACAGACGCTGAAAAAGCCGCTCTTGCAAAAGAAAAGGAAATCAACGAAAAGTTCGTAAAAGAAGCTGCCGCAGCCGGCCTTGTAAACCTCAAAGGTCACCGCCTTGTAGGTGGTATGCGCGCTTCAATCTACAATGCTATGAGCATCGAAGGTGTAAAAGCACTTGTAGACTTTATGAAAAAATTTGCAGAAGAGAATAAATAATTCACGCTCCCTGAGGCTCTCGAAGGGAGTGTGCTTCGAGAGCCTCAGTAACCATGCTTCGAGAGCCTCAGTAACCATACTTCGACGGAGCTCAGCAACCATGCTTCGAGAAAAGTAAAAGAGAGTTTGTATAATGGCATTTGTTTATATATTAAAGTGTTCTGATGATTCGTATTATGTTGGAAGTACAACAGATCTGACAAAAAGAATAGAAGAACACAATAATGGATTAGGTGCTAATTATACAAAGAAAAAACTGCCAGTAAAACTAGTGTATTATGAAGAATGCCAGAGTATCGAAACAGCTTTTGAACGCGAAAGACAAATTCATGGTTGGAGTAGAAAGAAAAAAGAAGCGTTGATTAGTAATATGCATGAAAAATTACCGGAATTATCTAAAAGATATACTTGATAAACCGGCCCCTTCGAGAGCCTCAGGGACCGCCCTTTGATGGAGCTTAAGGGACCGCCCTTCGGGACTCTCAGGGACCGGTTTTAGGAGAAAAATATGTCATTCAAAATTCAGACACTTAACAAAATTGCCGCTGTAGGGCTTAACCGCCTTGACCGCGATAACTATGAAATTGCTTCAGAAATCAACAATCCTGATGCAATCCTTGTTCGCTCTGCAGATATGCACTCGATGGAACTTTCTGCAAGCGTAAAGGCTGTTGCCCGTGCAGGTGCAGGTGTAAACAATATCCCGATTCCTGAACTTACAGAAAAGGGTGTTGTAGTATTCAATACTCCAGGTGCAAACGCAAACGCTGTAAAAGAACTTGTTCTTCTTGGACTTTTGCTTTCAAGCCGTCCTGCCGTAAAAGCTAATGCATGGGCAAACGGTCTTGCTGGTAAAGGCGACGAAATTCCTGATCTTGCTGAAAAAGGAAAGAGCCAGTTCGTTGGACCAGAACTTAAGGGAAAGACTCTTGGTGTAATCGGTCTTGGTGCAATCGGTGCAATGGTTGCAAATGCTGCAATCCAGCTCGGAATGAAAGTTATCGGTTACGATCCGTTCCTTTCAATTAAGGCTGCATGGAGTCTTGACCGCAACGTTCAGCATTCAGAAACACTTGAAGGAATCTACAAGAATTCTGACTACATTACAATTCATGTTCCACAGACAAACGATACAAAGGGTATGATCAATGCTTCTACTCTTAAGCAGATGAAAGACGGCGTCCGCATTCTTAACATTGCCCGCGGCGGCCTTGTAAATAATGCCGATCTTCTTGATGCAATCAAGAGCGGAAAGGTTGCATGTCACGTAACAGACTTTGCCTGCGAAGAACTTTTGAACAAAGAAAATGTAATCGTTCTTCCTCATCTTGGTGCAAGTACTCCGGAAGCCGAGGATAACTGTGCTGTAATGGCTGCTGATCAGCTTAAAGATTTCCTTGAAAACGGAAACATCATAAACTCTGTAAACTTCCCTAAGACTTACAGTGAAAACCCGATTCCGGCTGGCGGAACACGTCTTTGTATCAGCCACAAAAATATTCCGGATACAATCAGTAAGTTCACTACAATCCTTGGTGAAGCAAAACTGAATATTTCTGGAATGATTAACCAGGCCCGCGGCGACGTAGCTTACAACCTTATCGACGTAGATGGAAAAGTCAGTGAAGACATTATTTCTAAACTTGCTGCCTGCGAAAGCGTAACCGGTGTAAGGGCTATTTACAGATAGTTAATTATTTCGTTTCTAAGAAAAAAGGGGCTGACTAATAAGTTTAGTACATACGGTCATTGAGCCTGTCGAAATGACCGATTGCACTATATCTGGTGGTATACTTCGTGCTCTTACGAGTCGACAAGCTCAACCACCACTAATTGAACTTATTAGTCAGCCCCTTTTTTATGCAGATTGCTTACAATTCAATCGAACCAACCAGCGTTGTATCATCATCATTTTTTGAAGAATTTTGCTTTTTTGCAAAACGGGGACTTTGTGCGTCAATTTCGGCTAGGCGTTCTTTTGCGCTTTTTGCAGATGGTGTTTTGGAAGTAACGGTTTTTGCAGATTTAGGTCTTGGGGTTGCAAGAAAAGCAAAAAGACTTCCGCAGATACCGCCTGCAATGTGAGCCAGTGTAGAAATATTCTGATTTTCGCCGGAACCAAGGATTTCCCTGCCTATATATAATGCCAGCACGAGAATGAATGAAAGCGGGATCTGACTCTTTGAGATTGACGTGAAAGAGGCTAGGAGAATCATCATAAATGCAATGTCGCTGGAGCCCAGCATCTGAACCGGACTGAAGCATACATTCAGGACTCCGGTAACAAGAGCTGTGATGGACATCATTACGGTAAGAATCGGTGAGCCGTAGCGTTCTTCGATTACTGGTCCCAGCAAAAGAATGAATGCCATGTTCGATAAGAAATGATTCCAGTCTGAATGACCGAAAACGTGAAAAATCAATCTGAAATAGTCAAGGAAATTGCCAGGGTTGAAAGGAATGCTGCATTTTATGTTTCCTGGTGCGGTAAAAAGCGCAGGAATCAAAGTTCCTTTTAAAACCGTGTTCAGGATAAGAATCAAGCCTGCTAGAATTGCAAAAGATAATGTGACGGGTGCGTTATAAGTTACTCTTATTTTTGAAAGGAAATTCTTTTTAGCCATATTTTTGTATCGGCAAAATGTTGTGCAGAGAACATATTTTTATCACATTAAAGATAAATTGTGCTATATTTAAAACATGGATGAAACTTCGGTAGGCTCAAGTCAAAGTTCGGATTTTGCAGATACAGTGATTTTTGAAATTCCGCCTGAATGCAGCGTGGTTTTTTATAATGATGATTTTACGACAAAAGAATTTGTGGTTGAAGTATTGGAAGATATTTTTCATAAAGGGAAAGAAGAGGCTGTTTCTCTTATGGAAGCAGTCCACAGGTCTGGACGGGCCGTGGTAGGGGTTTATACATACGATATTGCTGTTTCCCGTGCAAGGCTTGCAACAGGCAGGGCCAGGAAGAACGGGTTTCCGCTTAAAGTTGAGGTGGAAAAAGAATGAAGATTAGCTCAGTTTTAGGAAAGGTTCTTTCAGACGCTCTCGTGCTTGCAAAAAAGTCAGGGCATGAATTCTTAACACCGGAACATCTGTTAAGGGCAGCGCTGAATACCGAGGTTGTCTGCGGTGTGCTTAGCCAGGCTGGTACAGATTTGAAAAAACTCAGGGACGGTATAGATTTTTTTCTTGATACTAAAGTTCCCTGTGTTGACGATCCTTCGTCAAAAGGACCGTTGGAAAGCGCCGCCTTCCAATCTGTCATGAACAGGGCTGTTTTTAATTGCGTTTCCAGTGAACGTTCTGCAGTCGATGTTACGGATGTTCTGGTAAGTATGCTGGATGAGAAAAAAAATTACTGCTGCTATTATCTTATGATCAGCGGTGTTGACAGGGTTATGCTTCTTGAAGCTATTTCCCGGATGAGAAGACAAGAACGTCCGTCTGCGCAGCCGGGAATAATACAGCTTTCCGAAGGAGATCCTTCTGTTCAGGGAATGAATCCGGCTGCTAACAGAAAAAATGCGCTTGAACGCTTTACCGTGGATATGACTGCGGCGGCTTCAAGAGGTGAGTATGATCTTCTTGTGGGCAGACAGGATGAAATAGAGCGTACTATTCAGATTTTGTGCCGCCGCGTAAAGAATAATCCTCTTCATGTAGGCGATGCCGGAGTAGGAAAGACTGCTGTTACGCAGGGTCTCGCCCAGCGTATCGTGCAGGGAAAAGTGCCGCCGGAGTTGAAGGAAAGCCGCATATTCTCACTTGATATAGGAGCCCTCATGGCCGGCTCCAAATTCCGTGGCGATTTTGAGGAGCGGCTCCATGCAGTCGTGGATGAAATAGTAAAACTCAAGAATGCAATTCTCTTTATAGACGAAATTCACATGATTATGGGAGCCGGTTCTAACGGTACGTCCAATATGGATGCCGCAAACCTTCTTAAGCCGGCACTTGCTTCCGGCAAAATGAGGGTAATCGGTTCAACAACGTTTGAGGAATTTTCAAAAAGCTTTGAAAAGGATCATGCGCTTGCACGCCGCTTCCAGAAAATTGACATACTTGAGCCGAGCCGCTCGGAAACCGTTAAGATATTGAACGGGCTTTTGCCACGGTATGAGTCCTATCATAATGTAAGGTATCAGAAATCTGCTGTAGAAAATGCAGTGGATCTTGCCGTTCAGTTTCTGGCAGACCGCAGGCTTCCTGATAAGGCAATAGATATAATTGATGAGGCTGGTGCGCTTGCAAAAATAAAAAAGAACGGCGGTTTTGAAGGAATTCCGGTTGCAAGACTTCAGCTTTCTGATGAAGCAGAACCGGCTGTGTCGGCCTGTACGGAGGAGGCTGTCGTTACAACGCAGCTGATCCGCAGGGTAGTTTCAAAAATGGCACATGTGCCTTTGGAAAGTATGACCGGTGGCGAAAAAGAGCAGTTATCTGCAATGGAGTCCAGACTTAAGTCGCAGATATTCGGGCAGAACAAGGCTGTTGAACACGTTGTAAAGGCCGTAAAGCGTGCGAGGGCGGGGCTTAAGAATCCTGATAAGCCGGATGCAAGCTTTCTTTTTGTCGGACCTACCGGTGTTGGAAAAACAGAGCTTGCACGCTGTCTTGCAGCAAATCTTGGGGTTCCGCTTCTTCGCTATGACATGAGCGAGTATCAGGAACGTCATACAGTAAGCCGTCTTATAGGTTCTCCTGCGGGGTATGTCGGTTACGAAGCCGGCGGTCTCCTGACGGACGACGTCCGCAAGAATCCTCATTCGGTAATACTTTTTGACGAAATAGAAAAAGCCCATCAGGATATTTACAATGTGTTTCTTCAGGTTCTTGATTATGGTGTGCTTACTGACAATCAGGGGCGCAAGGCAGACTTCAGAAACTGCATAATTATAATGACCAGCAATGCAGGTGCCCGCGACATGGAACGTCCGTCACTTGGTTTTGGAATTGAAGGGATGGAAACAGAAGTGAATAGTGATTCGCTTGACCTTATGGAAGCGGTTCAGCGTGAATTTTCCCCGGAATTCAGAAATCGTCTGGATGCAATAATACCGTTTGATCACCTTGAAAAATCTGTAGTTCTTAATGTGGTTCGCAAAGAGTGGAAAAAGCTTGCAGATAGGCTCCTTTCTAAGAAAGTTCGTCTTTTTGTTACTGAACGCTGTGAAAATCATCTATTAGAAAGCGGTTATTCCCGTTCTATGGGAGCTCGTAATCTTTCCCGCATAATAGAAGAAAAAATTGCAGATCCTCTGGTTGATGAAGTTCTCTTTGGTTCTTTGTCAAAAGGTGGAAAAGTGGTTGCGGATTTTATTGGCGGAGAAGTTACGTTCACTTTTGATGAGGGCGCAGAAGCTATGCAGATGGCAGGTGTTCAGGCTCCTGAATTTTTTGTTTGACTTCGCTCAAATATAGTTTCCGGTACCTTGAAACAGCCTTGCTAAATGCAGTAAACTGAAATTATGAATGCTATTATTACAGTTGTAGGAAGTGACAAGGTCGGAATCATTGCGAACGTAAGTTCATTCCTTGCAGAACATAAAATTAATATTGCGGATATTACTCAGACAATTCTTTCTGGAAATTTTGTCATGATGATGATGGTCAGTTTTGAAAATGCAGATATTGACATTGACGGACTCAGAAATTCCCTGTCAAAAAAGGCAGATGAAATGGGTGTTGAAATCAATGTTATGTCCGAAAAGGTTTTCAGTGCCATGCACCGTGTCTGATTCTGCGGTGTCATATTTTTATAAAAAATCAGAATATTTTGATAAAACGAAGGCGGCTTTATTGAGAAAAAGTCGCCTTTGTCGTTTATAACGCCATTTTAAACAGTTTTTTTTAAAAAAAATTACAAAAAAAATAAAAATTTATTTGACAGCAAAAAATGTTTAACTATAATGAAAAATAAGCTGGAAATTTAATGGGCGCTTTGTCTGCATCTTCTTTCGGGTTTTGCTCGCATGAACCTGCTCTCTCTGCTTCCTGTTTATTTTCCTGCGCTTCTAGAACAAAATTTGGAGGATAAGATGAAAAAATTATTCGCTTTCATCTCGGTTTTCCTGATGCTCTCGGCTGCTATGTTTGCCGATGTATCTGCGAAAAAAAATGCCGATGGTACTATTGCCGTAACATTCTTCTACGGTAACCCTCGTGCTTCAGAGGTTCTCCTTGCTGGTGACTTCACAAACTGGCAGGACGGAGCCCTCCCTATGGAAAAGGGTGAAAAAGGTTTCTCCCTTACAGTTAATTTCAAAGCCGGCGAAGAAGGACGCTATAAGTTCATCTCTGACGGTAACTGGACAACTGACCTTCGTGCCCCAGACTTCGTTGATGATGGTTTCGGTGGCAAGAACAGCCACATCGTAATCGATGACCTTGTTGGAGGTGACGATGATGACGCTGCTGCTGGTAAGAAGGCAAAGATCAACTTCATTTCTTGGACAATGATCGGTGTTCAGGCTAACTACATTACTAACAACATGAACCATAAGACTTACACATTCTCTCAGAGTCTTGGAAAGAATTCTTATGGTAATGCAACTACTTACAAGAACACTATTAAATACAATGTTAATAAAGGTCTCGAACTTGGTTCCGTTACAATGGGTATGAAGTCTTACAACAAGTTTGCTGGTAACTTCCTTCCTAACTGCCCGGTTTACGTAGAAATCGCATTGGCAGAAACAGAAATGGAAGACTATGCTGGTAACAAGACAGAAGCCCTTAACTACATCTACCGCCGTGACAAATACAACAACGACGTAGTTTCTGTAGAAGACGGACTCAAGAACCTTGTATCTGGTCTTATTGCAAGCCCGGTTAACTACCTTGCACAGGCTACAGATAACAAAACAGGAACTTCTTTCGGTTCAATCCCAGGACCAGGATCAAACCCATTCCTCGGACACCTTAAGTTCGGTTTCAACACTCCTTATGTAAACTTCGTTACTGGTTTCAACTATGCTAAACCATCTATCCGTGATGCAGTTATCTGGACAACAGTTTCTGGCGCATGGGATGCTGGTTATCAGCACGTTGGTGGATTCAACCAGTTCAGCCTTGGTGACAAAGCTGTTGCTTTCCTCGAAGAAAAAACTGGATTTACATTTGATGTAGGATTCGCTCCTAACAAAACAGCTGACCGCAAAGGTACAAAATACGGTTACTGGGGTTGGGCAGGTGTTTCTAAAGATAAGCTCGTAATCGACTTCCAGACAAACGGTATGTACGATGGCGACTGGATCTTCTACAAACCAGTTGAACATGACTTCATCCTTGGTGCTAAAGACGAAATCGCTATTGGTGAAGGAAAACTCAAGGTTGCTGCTCAGGGATTGCTTGCTACACACCAGAAATCTTCTGAAGAAATCATTGAAGATAACATTGCTAACTCTACAAACACAACAGACTACTTTGGTTACTCAACTGATGTTTGGTACCGCCGTGCCGATATCAAGGGAATCAAGAACTTTGCAGGTGCTGTAAAAGTTGGATATGAAACTGAAAAGTTCGGTGCTACTGCATCTTACCGTTTCCGCGGTGCTCAGGCTTCTATGCTCTACGTTCGTGAAAACCACGATGATGCTACATTCGATCTTTCTGATCAGCTTGGTGTATTGAACGAACAGAAAGTTTCTGTAAATGCTTTCTTCAAACCTATGGATATGCTCCAGCTCGACATGGGTGCAAGTGCTAAAATGCCATTGCAGACAATCGATGCTAACGATGAATACTATCAGGCTTATATTGGTAAGCTTACATACAAAACACAGGAAAATGCTTACGGACGCCAGTCTTGGTACGGAAGCCGCTTCGGTAGCGACAACGATCCACTTTACCTCAAAGACGGTGGTGCTCAGTGGGGATTCAAACCTGCTGCTACTGTAAACCTTGGAAACCTTACAATCGGTACTTATGCTGATTTCGACTATCGTAACTACTCTTATGTTGACGTTAAGGAAACAAAAGAATACTACGCTTACGAATATCAGGGACGTGACAAAGACGGTAAGGCAGAATACAAATACGTTAAGAAATCTTACCAGGTTAGCAAGAGCGCTGATCAGACATACAATTCAAGTGAACTCTTCGGTAACGAATTCGGCTCAAGTGAATCTAAGTTCCGCTTCAAGGTTGCAGGTCTTTCTGCTTCTTACAAGCTCGACAACGATATCGTAAAGGGATTCTCTCTTAACTACGGTTTCGATAATACAAACGGTGCACGCCTTTTCAATACTCTTATTGGACAGGTTAACTTTGCTAATGATATCACTGCTACTGTTGCATTCGGTCTTAAGACAGTTAATAACAACAAGGCTGCTGAAAAAGCTGGTTACAAAGACTACACTACTTATGACATCGAAGGTAACGTAACAACTATTTCTGGCAACTCAGATCTTAACAACCCATTTGCTTTCGCTGTTGGTGTTTCTAAGAAGTTCGTTGCTCTCAAGAAGCCTACTGTTTACGCTCAGTTCGTTTACAACATGGATCCTTTCAAGCACTTCGGTGACGGTCAGGATCAGCT
>JAFOSK010000031.1 GCA_017392945.1 Treponema sp. | reverse complement strand
TTATCTGTCTTTTTATTGGTGCTGCCGATATAAAGGATAAAAATGAAGCAAAGAAAGAAGAACGGGAAGCAAAGGCTAAGTCAGAAAACTAATCCCTGTACTTAAAAAAGCATTGGCTGCGGTAGTTATGCGGTGCAGGACTACCGCGTTAATGTACTTGAAATATTTCAAAATCGTTAATACTTTTACAAAATCTATTGAATTTGTACGTTGAATTTTGTATATTTTAAGTCCCCGTATATGAACATGGGATCATTGACTGCTCATCATTGTTCCCTGCAGAATCAGGTCAGATGCAAAGGCTTGAGGATGCGTAAACTTTAATATTTTAAGGTATATACATGAAAACTATTTTCGTAAATGAAAAAGAACAGAAGCGTGACTGGTATGTTATCGACGCTGCTGGTAAACCGCTTGGACGTGTAGCTGCAAAGGCTGCATATATTGCTCGTGGTAAGAACAAAGCTACTTATACTCCTAATCAGGAAATGGGTGACTATGTTGTAATCATTAATGCAGATAAAGTTGCTGTATCTGGTGGAAAAGAAACAAAGAAGATTTACTACAAGTATACAACAGGTTTCGTTGGAAGTCTTAAAGCTAATTCTTTCGAAAAAGTAATTGAAAAGCATCCTGAAGATCCTATTCGTCTTGCTGTAAAAGGAATGCTTCCTCATGGACGTCTCGGACGTGTTCTTATGCAGAACGTAAAGATTTACGCTGGTACAGATCACCCACATACAGCTCAGAATCCAAAGGCTGTAGAGCTTTAATTAGGAGACGAAAATGGTAAAGAATATTGCTATTGGAACAGGTAGAAGAAAAACAGCCGTAGCGCGTGTTTTTGTACGCGAAGGCTCTGGCAAGATCGTTGTAAACGGTAAAGATGTAAAAGAATACTTTGCTACAGAAGATCAGGTAAAAGTTCTTACACAGGCTTTGCTTGTAACTTCTAACGACAGCAAATATGATATCCTTATCAACGTTGTTGGTGGTGGTATGAACGGACAGGCAGCTGCTTGTCTTCACGGAATTTCAAGAGCATTGGTTCAGCTTGATCCAGATGCACGCACATCACTCAAGTCTAACGGATTCCTTACTCGCGATTCTCGTATGGTAGAACGTAAGAAGTACGGTCAGAAGGGTGCTCGTAGAAGATTCCAGTTCTCTAAGCGTTAGTCAACGGAACCGGATTTGGTTATCTACGGAACAGAGCAAGTTTCGCCTGAGGTTATTAAAATTAACTCCAGTGCGGGGCTTGCTTTTTTTATTCGCATATCATATCTGAATGTAGTCTCACCAGAAGAAATTGTTCTGAATGCCGAATTTGAAGGTCGGGAAGAACAGGATATCATTGATGCAGGTATGTGCTATGCCGCAGAAATGAAGGCTGTTGAATATCTTGCTCGGGCAGAGCAGTGTCGGTTCAGATTGACCCAGAAATTGCTCCAAAAAAAATACGAAAAACAGTATGTTTTCCGCGCTCTCGATTATCTTGAACGTAAAAATTACTTGAACGATGCCCGGTTTGCTGAATTTTGGCTGAACAGCAGAAAAATAAATCATTCGGAAGGACGTACTAAATTACTTGCGGAACTTTTGTCCCGTGGTATCGCAAAAGATCTTGCGCAGACAGCGCTGGAAAATTTTTTTAACCAGAATTCAGAATATGATCTTTGTCGTCGTGATTATGAAAAGTGTCTGCGCACAAAAAAAGATCCTGACAAAATAGTCAGGATCCTTATATCACATGGATTTCAGTATCCGCTCATAAAAAAGATTATGAGTGAAGATTCAGAAGATTAGAAGTCTGCAAGGTAAGCGGGATATATAACTGAAGCTTCTGAAAAGAGTTTTTTAAGAGATGCTGTTCCTTCGGGACCTATAAATTTTTCCATAAACAGATCGGTGAAAGAAAAGTCTTTCTGAAAAGAAAATTCTTCTACAGAAAGATCAGCATTTTCAAATTCAAATTTCTTTATATCATTTATCATATTTTCCCATGAATCGATTGAATCGATAAGACCGTTATCCAATGCCTGCTTTGCTGTGTAAATTCTTCCGTCTGCAAGATCTTTTACTTCGTCGTTTTTCATGTTTCTGTTCTGCGCCACAATGTTTATAAACTGTTCATAATATGAATCGCATACGCTCTGCATGATTTTTTCTTGTTCTGCGGTAATCGGTTCATTGTAGTTGAACATGTTTTTGTTTTTACCGGCATGGATTGTTTTTGACTTGATTCCGATTTTGGAAAGAAGTTCTGTCATGTCAAAGGATGTTCCTGAAATTACTCCTATTGAGCCGGTTAGTGTATTGCGGTTTGCGTAGATCTTATTTGCGGCGCATGAAATGTAGTAACCCCCGGAAGCGGCAATATGTCCCTGATATGCATAGATCTTTTTGCCTGTGGTTTTGTAATCCTGAAGAGCAAGGTATACGGCGTCTGCTTCGTATACTGTTCCGCCAGGGGAATCGATAAAGAGAGCGATTGCTTTGTTTGAATCGTCATCCTTGAGAGCCTTGATAGTATTTAAAATCCATTCCTGGTTATAGGAGCGGTTATGGCTTTGGATAATGCCTTCGATGTTCAGTTTTGCGATGTAACCGTTTCTGTTTTTTTTGAGTTTTATTTTCATGTCCTTGTGGACAGGCTGTACAGGGCTTGAGCTTTTTGTATCAATGAAATTCATCGCGCCTAATACGATGCTCATTACTACTACGATCACCAGGACTAAGAGTCCGGATTTGCTTTGTTTTTTCATATTAACCTACCAGATCCTCGGATGTTATGACCCCAAGGGAAATTGCGTCTTTTAGAAGACTGTGATATGCGTTTGTCATTGCCATTGTTTTGTAAGGAACGTACCAGAAGATTCCGATTCCGCAGGAAAGCGCACAGAGTAAGAACCAACCGAAGAAACTGAGGTCCATAATAAATAGCTCCGCCTTATGTCCGTGTGTTATGGTTATACTGATCTTCATCGCCTTCGTAATCGAAAGATCCTGATATTCTGTTACAAGGAATTTTGTTTGTGAATAAGCGTAGTGCTTTACGATTCCGGGAATTATAAATAGCAATGACCATAAGAAGGTCCAGAGACTTTCCCAGAGTCCTGCAAGAATTCCGCGGGCCCATAGGTTGAAACCGTTTATAAAATCTTGAAAATACACGGGTGCCGGGCTTCTGGAAATTTTTATGTATACATGAAGCTGTGCAAAAAGAATTACATATTCTATCAGCATTGAAAGCAGTGTGCGAAGCTGAGAATAGAACGATGGACTGCTTGCGATATTGGCTATGTTTGAATCCATGATCTGTATGTAATCTTCATAGAATTTCCTGAAATCCGGTGCTTCCAGAAAAAGAATGATAAGGCTACAAATGAGTGTCATGAATACAGGAATTTTCCAGCGTCCTTTAAGCTGTAGTTTTGCGTATTTTTTGTATTTTCTTCTATCAAACATGTTTAAAATCTACCTTACTTATATTTATGATGTCAAGTTTTGGATTTGAATATGAAATCGACTACCGGGAAATCATGTTTTTTCTGCTAATTCCCGCAGCATCTGAGTATAGTATTTTGGTTCGATTTGAGATTCTGGAATACCGCTCTTTTCTAAAAGTTTTTTTAATTCTGTCTTTATGCTTTCTACAATTTTTTCATCGCTTGATTCAGAAAGAATTTCAATTTCCAGGAAATCTCCTAACTTTTCTACGTTGCATAATTCAAGCGTTGCGGTTCCGAATTCGGTTTCCGTGGTAAAATCCATCACTTTCTTTGTTTTTCTATGGGCTTCTTTAAAACCAATGTCAGAAAGAAGGGAGATTACAGCTTCTGTGCAGCTGATCACTGTTTCTTTTTCATCATTTACTTCAACTGCCTTTTTTGGATCCGAACTTAAGCTTTCTTTCTTTTTATATGTAAGAAAAACTGTTTCTCTTACACCCTCGGCGGTTTTATTTAATTCCTTGCGTATGCGGCATGAAATATATGGTTTTCCATTCGGCAGGGCGTTTTCTGTATAGAGATGATAATATGTGTCGTATCGTTCTACAGTCTGGCTGTATGCGGCAAACTCTCTGAGCTTTTTTAACAGCGTGTCTCTGTCGTAGACGTGAGCTTTGATTTCTATTTCTGTCATATAATGAGTATATCGCGTAATGAATAAATGTCTACAGTTTTGCTGCTTGAAGGGTAGATTGTTCATCCTGGATGAAAGATTTTTGGAGATGTGCTATATTTTCTGCATGAAATTGATCTGTGCTCCTATGGCGACTTTGAGTCATCCTGCATTCCGCTTTTTAATAGAAAAATTCGGTGGCTGCGATGAATATTATACAGAAATGATAAATGCTCCTACATTGGTTCATGGCGGGCAGTTTGAAAAATTTTATATAGATCCGGCTCCTGTTCCTGAAAAAGTTGTATGGCAGCTTACGGGAAAGTCTGCGGAATCTATAGTCCGGGCTGCTGATATGGTATGCAGAATAGGCTGTCTTGGGGTTGATCTTAACATGGGCTGTTCTGCCCCGGATATTTACAACAGCGGTGCGGGTATTGCATGGATGATTAAACCGCAGAAAGAAACGGAATGTCTAGTCAAAGGAGTAAAATCAGTTCTTGATTCGTATGAGGCTGAATCGGGAATACACCGACGTCTTAGTGTGAAATGCCGTCTTGGGGACGAGGATTTTACAGACGAAGGCTTTTACGGTTTTGTAGACATGCTTTCTGAATGTGGCGTTGAACAACTGGCTTTGCATCCGCGTACAAGGAAGCAGAAGTACAGGGAACCGCCCAAGTGGGCTTATGCTCAAAATGTTGCGGAAATGCACCCGGAACTGTCAGTCGTTGTGAACGGAGATGTATGCGACCGTTCTTCATATGAAAAAGTCTGTTCGGTGTGTCCTTCATGTGCTGGTGTTATGATCGGGCGTGCCGCTGTTCAGAAGCCGTGGATATTTGCTTCCTTAAAAGCGGAGTCTTCGTCTCCTGGAAACACAGTAGATATGCTTTCTGTTGGATTGGAATTTATTGATTATGTGGAAAAGTACCAGCCGCCGGAATTTTATAAAACGCGGCTTCAGAGGTTCTTTACGTATTTCTGTGCAAATTTTTCTTTTGCGCATTATGCGCAGACTCAGATGCTTAATGCTAAATCTATAGAAGAAAGTCGCTCCAGGCTTAGGGAATACTTTGAAAAAGTGCCGGCGGACAGGTATAAGATTGTTTAGGTAATTTTACTGGTAATAACTAAAAATACAGAAACGAAGGCATTCAATTCTTGACGACTGAATAAAGGGTGTGTTATTCTGTAAGAACTGATATTGTCAGTAAATTTCAAAATAAAAGGATAACGTCATGTCATTTATTTCTTTTCTTGATGGTACTGCCGTAGGAACAGCAGGAAGTGCTTCTTCTTCCATGCAGTTTGTCAGCACAGTTGTACCATTTGTTCTTATCATCGGAATTTTTTATTTCTTTCTTATTCGTCCGCAGAATAAAAAACAGAAAGAAACTGAAAAGATGATCAACGCTCTTAAAAAAGGCGATAAAGTAGTTACAGTCGGTGGAATTCACGGAGTGGTTTCTTCTACAAAGGAAAAGACTGTAATCGTAAAAGTTGATGATAGCTGTAAGATTGAATTCAGCCGCTCTGCAATTGCAGGTGTAGAAACAGATAAGCCTGCGGAATCAAAAAAAGAAAAATCTGAAACTTCAGAATCATCTGAAGAATCAAAATAAAAAATGAGGAAAACAAAATGAAGAAAACAACACGTCTGGTGATTCTTCTTGCTGTTCTTGCAGTTTGTTTTGCTTTCTTGTGGCCTTCTATCAGCTGGTATTGGAGAACTCCGAAGGAAGTTCAGGCCCTGGCTCTCGGTTCATTGGAAAACATTAAAGACTACGCTACAGCAAAAGCAAGTGAGGATGTGATTGCAGTAAAAGCCGCTGCTAAATCCGATGCATCTGCAAAAATTGATGCAAAATACGAATGGCTTGAAAAAGCTGCTGCAAAAAAATATAAGAAGGTTGGAGATAAGGTTCCTTCTCCTATGACTATTGCCGGCATTTTGAATGCATATTCAAATGAGTCGGAACTTCTTGATGAGATTTCATCTGCATATCGTGATGAAATTCTTGCTGCTAAAAAGAACTATCAGAATTCTGTAAAACTTGGTCTTGATCTTTCTGGTGGTATGAACATCATCGTAAAGGCTGATCTTGATGCTGCAGCTGCCTCTCAGACAGAATCTGGAGTTATCACTGACATTGAACAGTTTAAGAAAGATGCAATGGCTAATGCTATTGAAAATCTGTCGAGCCGTATTGACCGCTTTGGTCTTACAGAACCGGTTATCCGTCAGCAGGGTGAAGACCGCATCTACATTGAAATGCCGGGTGCGGCTGAAGCTGATTCGATCAATACGATTATCATGGGTAAGGGTATCCTTAATTTCCGTCTTGTTGATACAGATGCTACTGAAAAATTCTCTCAGTATTATGCACAGCATGCTTCTACAGTATTCAATGCTTCTGGTGAACTAATTGATGCTTCTGTAATTCCTGCTGACTGCGAGGTTATGGGACAGTATACAAAAGATGATTACGGTCTTGATGAACGTATTGGTTATCTTGTCGTAAAGAAAGAAATTGCACTTGATGGTCAGCATATTAAATCAGCAACCGTAGGTGCCGATAACCTTACAAATCGTCCTGAAGTTGACTTTGTACTTGATACAGACGGTGCAGAAATCTTTGCAAAATTTACAGGTGCAAATAAAGGTAAGTATCTTGCAATCGTAAGTGATAATAAGGTTAAGTCTTATGCACGCATTAATGACGCAATTACAGGCGGACGTGTTGCAATTACTGGTTTCGGTCTTGAAGAAGCTCAGAATCTTCAGAAGGTCCTTCAGACTGCATGGCTTAACGTTCCTCTTTCTGTAGAAAGCCAGCAGGTGATTGGTGCTTCTTTGGGTGAACAGGCTATCAGTCAGGGTATTAAGGCTGTTGTAGTTGGTCTTATTGCAATCATGATCTTTATGCTTGTCTGGTACAAAGGATCGGGATTTAATGCTGTTGTTGCTCAGGTTCTTAACCTTTACATCATGTTCAGTGTTCTAAGTGCCTTTAACCTTACTTTGTCTCTTCCTTCAATTGCTGGTATGATTCTTACGATCGGTATGGCAGTAGACGCTAACGTAGTAATTTTTGAACGCATTAAGGAAGAGGTTGCTCTTGGAAAGAGCCGTTCTGCTGCAATTGCAACAGGTTTTGACAATGCGTTCTGGGCAATCATGGACTCTAACATCACGACATTTATTGCTGCTATCTTCCTCTCTCAGCTCGGTACAGGTGCTATTCAGGGATTCGCAGTAAGTCTTGCAATCGGTGTTATTTCTTCTGTATTTACGGCATTGTTCGTATCTCGTTTGATGTTTGACTTTGACACAGATGTTCTTCGTGCTACAAAAGTAAGTATTGGCTGGAGGGTAAAATAATGGAAAAGAAACTCCATCAGTTCAGCAAGGCTTTTATTCCTTGCGAAATTATCAGCCTTGTAATTATCTTGTTTGGTTTTGCAGGTCTTTTTATAAAGGGAATTAACTTCGGACTTGACTTTAAGCCTGGTCTTATTGAAGAAGTGCGTATTGCTCCTGCGGTAGCAGAACTTTCTTATAACGGTGCTGCAAAAGTTACTGTTGATGCCTACAAGGCTGGCCTTGATTTTATCATCAGCGGTACTGGCGTTGAAAACGAAACAAAATCATACCTTTACAGTGAATATGCTACAGTAAAGGATCTTGTGGATGCAGTTTCAATTCCTGGTCTTAAGATTTCATTGAAGACAGATGGTTCGGAGGCTTCTTCTGAATTGTTCTTGAATTCTGCCGTTTCTACGATTGTTACAAAGTCGCCTATGTATCTCTATGCGGGAAATGAAAATGTTTCTGTAGATGATGTTCGTAGCGCTCTTGTAAATCTTAACGGTGTCTCTGTAAAGGCTTTGGGAACAAACGGTTTTCAGATCCGTATGGGAGCTACAGAGGATGAAACAAGTCAGAATCTTCAGAATTCTGTAACAGATACCCTTGGTGCTGCATTCGGATTGGAAAAGGTTGTTATCATCAAGACAGACTTTATTGGTTCAAATTTCTCTAAATCTCTTGCAAAGAAATCAGTTCTCCTTCTTGTTGTGACAGTTCTTTTGATCTGGTTGTATGCGGCAATCCGCTTCCATTGGGATTTCGCTCTTGGTGCAATCGTTGCTCTGTTCCATGATGCCCTTATCATGTTTACCTTCATCATCTGGTCAAGAATGGAATTCTCTACTACTGTGCTTGCAGCAGTCCTCACAATTGTAGGTTATTCTATCAATGATACAGTCGTAATCCTTGACCGTGTTCGTTCGAACCTTCGTCTTAAGAAGGTAGATAGCTTCAATCAGCTTTTAGACCGTTCTCTTTCTGATACATTGGGACGTTCTATTATTACAACCGTAACAACTCTCTTTGCTGTTATTTCTCTGTATTTATTTACAAGCGGAAGCATCAAGGATTTTGCGCTTGCCCTTATGGTTGGTCTTGTAAGCGGTTGTTATTCATCTCTGTTTATTTCAAGTGGTGTTATTTCTATGTGCCGCAAGAATTGGAAACAGGAATTCGGAATTCACCATTCGTTGAAGAATGACGTTGGTGTTCTTCAGATGGATGCAGGTGTAACCGTATAACTTTTAATTCATGACGTTCGGACCCGGATTTTTTCCGGGTCTTTTTTTTGCCCGTAGGATTTGATATATTTATTGCATGAATGTAGTTCTTGCGGATGTACTTGGATATTGTATGGGTGTGCGGCGTGCTATGGACAGCGCACGTGATTCTCTTGAAAAAAACACAGGTAGGGCGGTTTATTCGCTTGGACCTTTGATTCATAATCAGACGGCATTGGATTCGCTTGAAGAAAAAGGGCTTAAGGTCCTTATGGAGACTGATATTGAGCGGATTGAAAAGAACAGCGTTGTCATTGTGCGTGCGCATGGAATTCCACCGGCTATTATGAGCCGGTTGGAGGCTCGAGGTTGTACTGTGGTAAATGCAACTTGTCCGCGAGTGCTTGCGAGTCAGAAGAATGCTGCAAAATATGCAGGGCTTGGTTGTACAGTGATTCTTGCGGGGGATAAAAATCACGGTGAGGTTGCTGGTATTGCGGGTTATGCGGGATCAAAATTCATTCTTGTGGAAAATCGTTCCGATGCTGAAAAAATATCTAAGTTTGCGGATGATGAAGAAGCCGTGCTTTTGAGCCAGACTACGTTCAGTCTTGAGGAATTTGAGCAGATTAAGACTGTTCTTACTGAAAAGATAAAGAAGCTTAAGGTTTTTAATACTATTTGTCCGGCAACTCGGGAAAGGCAGGAAGCTCTTCACCGGCTTTGTCCTAATGCAGATGGAATTCTTGTTGTTGGCGGAAAAAATTCTGCGAATACAAAGAGATTGCTTCAGATAGCGGAGGAAAACTGCCGTCGTGCTGCCCTTATTGAAACAAGTGCAGAAATTCCAAAGGATTTTTTTAAGATGGGCACGGTTGGAATAACGGCAGGCGCCAGCACACCTGATGATGTGATTGAAGGAGTTGTTGCGGCTCTTAAGCAAAAGGGATTGTAAGGCCGCGCAGCGTTCTGCCTGTGGCAGAATGGAGCGAAAGCGGAAGCCTGAAAAGCCCGGTACAGCGTCCGCTTGTGATGAATATGTGGTCATATGTGACTTGATTTTGTATGGAATGGTGTTCATTTGGGAAAAATTGCGGAAGCTGTATTTGCCCTGATGTAATTTTATTGAAAATTGAGAGTTTATCGTATATAATTGACCCTATGACTAGATGTTTTGCAATGTTAAAGCCTGGCGTGCTTAATCGCCGTATTGTTGGTGAAGTTATCAATCGCCTTGAACGCAAGGGGTTGAAATTAGTGGGATTGAAAATGATGCAGATAAGCGATGAGCTTGCTGCAAAGCATTACGCTGAACATAAGGAAAAACCTTTTTTTGGTGATCTTTGTTCTTATATTACTTCTGCGCCTGTTGTAGCTATGGTATGGCAGGGGGATGACTGTGTAACTCTTGTTCGCAAGATTGTCGGTGCAACAAAACCTAGTGAAGCGGCTCCTGGTACAATCCGCGGGGATTTCTGTTCTCATACGAATTACAATGTAATTCACGCTTCTGACAGTGATGCAAGTGCTGAACGCGAAATTGGTTTATTCTTTAAAAACGAAGAGATTTTTGATTGGAAAGATAATCTTTCTGAATGGATATAATTAAATAAGAAGGTGTAGTGATGAATTCAAAGTCTGTTGGTGTTCTTGGAGGAGGAGCCTGGGGAACAGGTCTTGCTCAGGCACTTGCTAACGGTGGTCATAAAGTTCAGATGTGGGCTCTTGAGCCGGAAGTCATGGAGTCTGTTAATAAAGAACATGAAAACAAAAGGTATCTTCCAGGATACAAGCTTTCTGAAAATCTGACTGTTTCAAATGATATTATTGAAGTTGCAACTGACAAGGAATTTATCATCATTGCATCTCCGTCGCTTTATCTGGCAAGCACAATTCGTAAGATTACTGGTGTTCCTAACGTAGCTGAAGGGACCACGATTTTTGCTGCATTGACAAAGGGGTTTGTTCCTGGCCGTGATGGTCCTAAGCTTGTTTTGGAAACTATAGAAAATACGCTTCCTGGAATTTACAAGGGAAATACGGTTTATGTTGCTGGTCCTAGTCATGCGGAAGAGGTTGCAATGGGTAAGCTTACAGGTCTTATTGCAGCTTCTGAAAATCCGAAGAATTCCATTAAGGTTCGTGAACTTCTGCGGGTTCCTGGACTTTTCTGTTACTCAAGCTTTGATGTGATTGGTGTTCAGATCTGTTCTGCTGCCAAAAATGTTATTGCTGTTGTTTACGGTGCCCTTGATGCTGTTGCTGAACATTCCAAGATTTTCGGCGATAATACAGAGTCTCTTCTGCTTGCGGCTGGTTTGAACGAAATTCAGACTTTAGGTATGGCTATGGGTGCAACTCATGCAGAAACATTTACATCTATTGCCGGTGTAGGCGACCTTGATGTTACATGTAAGAGTAAGTTTGGCCGTAACCGTCGTTTTGGACAGGATTTGATTAAAACAGATATTCTTTCTAAGTTTGAAAATCTGGATGATTTGATTGCAAATATCGGAAAGGTTGGATATCTTCCGGAAGGTGCTGTTGCCTGCAAGTATATTCACGAAATTTGTGAAAAGAAGGGGCTTAAGCTTACAATTTGTGACGGACTTTACCGAATTTTAAATAAGGAAATCCGTCCTTTGGATCTTCTTGATGAACTCATGAACTTTGGAAAAAATATAAATGCTTGAGAAAATTACTGGAACATTCAGTTCGATTGTCCGCACTTTGAGCGGTAAGTCGACTATTACAGAAAAAAATATTGAAGAAACAGTAGAGCAGATTAAGATGGCTCTTCTGGAAGCGGACGTAAATCTTAGAGTTGTCCGTCGCTTTGTAAATTCCACCATAGAGGAAGCTAAGGGTGAAAAGGTATTAAAAGCTGTAAACCCAGGGCAGCAGTTTGTTAAGATTATTAATGACAAGATTGTTGCCATGCTTGGTGATGAAAAGCAGGACCTTAAGTTAAGGGGACCGGATGTAACAAGCGTAATTCTTATGCTTGGACTTCAGGGTGCCGGAAAGACAACTGCAGCTCACAAACTGGCAGCCCGTCTTAAGAAAGAAGGACGCAGGCCGCTCCTTGCCGCATGTGATCTTGTGCGTCCTGCTGCGGTTGAACAGCTTTCTGTCCTTGGTGAAAAAATCGGTGTTCCTGTGTTTAAGGAAAATTCCAAGGATGCTGTAAAAAATGCAGAGGCTGCCCTTGCTTATGCAAAGAAGAATCAGTATGACACTTTGATTGTTGATACTGCCGGTCGTCTTCAGATTGATGAAGACATGATGGCAGAGCTTGTAAAGATTAAGAAGGCTGTAAGTCCTGATGAAATCCTTCTTGTTGCAGATGCAATGACCGGTCAGAATGCTGTTGATATTGCAAAGACTTTTGACGAACAGCTTGAACTTTCGGGTGTTATTCTTACAAAATTTGATTCTGACGCACGTGGTGGTGCTGCCCTTTCTTTAAAGACTATTACTGGTAAGCCGATTCTCTTTATCGGTACTGGAGAAAAGACAGAAGACTTTGAACCTTTCCATCCGGAACGAATTGCCAGCCGTATTCTAGGAATGGGTGATATTGTTTCTCTTGTAGAGAAGGCCCAGGATACTGTTGATCAGGAAGAAGCAGAACGCCTGCAGAAGCGCATGATGAAGAATGAATTCACTCTTGAAGACATGCTCTTGCAATTCCAGCAGGTTAAGAAGATGGGGTCAATGCAGTCTCTTATTGACATGATTCCGGGAATGGCAAATCAGAATGTTGATATGAGCAGAATGAAGCGTCAGGAAGCAATTATTCTTTCGATGACAAAAAAAGAACGTGCAAATCATCTTATTATCGGACCAAGCAGAAGAAAGCGTATTGCTGCGGGCTCAGGAACATAAGTTGCAGAAGTAAACAAGCTCATAAAGCAGTTTGAAAAAACTAAGCTTACAATGAAAAAGCTTACACGCAACAAGGGGATGCAGAACAGGATGATGAGTCAGCTTGGAATGGATCCGTCTGCGCTTCAGGGTATGGACATGTCTAAACTTCAGGGAATAGATATGTCTAAGCTTCAGGATATGGCGAAGATGTTCAGACGTTAGGACTGTTCTGTTAAATAGAAAAATGAAAATGCTGGTCAGAATATTGCATAAATTTGCAAGCATTCTATTTGCCGGCATTTTTTTTAGATCCGTGAGCTATATCTTAGTCTACTGTGATTACGGAAGATGTTCGGCCTTCCGGGGTGTAGGCTTTTTCGGGATTTGTCTTGTCAGTTACGGCATTTAGTCCCAAAAAGTAATTGTAGTAGTATTTTCCTTTCGGAAGAGGAATACAGAGTTCGTAGAACCCCGGTTCCTTTTCTTCCATTTCGTAAATCCAGCTGTCCCAGTTTGTAAATGAGCCGCCTAGACGTACTTTTTGACCTGGCTTTCCATTGTAGATGAAAGTTGTTCCGCGTTCTTTTGATGTATGCGTTGCAACAGGCAGGGTGTTTCCTATTTCTACTTTTGATAGTGAAATTCCTGTCTGCCTGTCATAACATTTCACAGGATTTATAGGATCTGCTGTCCAAAGTCCGTCTATTATGAGCCTGTACGTAATTTCGGTAAGGTCTGCTGGTCTTTTCAGGACAAAAAGCATTAGGGATGATGTGATGTTACCGTCCACGTCTCTTGTATTTTTTACCTGAAAAGAATGTATTGTCTTGTAATCTTCAAAGTTGAAGGCTATTCCGATATAACGTGGACCGGTTTCTTGAGTGAAAATTATGTATTTGTCAGTAACAATCGGCTTCCGGGCTTCTGTTATTTCTGTAATATAATTTGTTAGCTCGTAAGAGTCAATTTCTTCAAGAGTTGTGCCTGTCTGTGCATATGCTGACGCTGCAAGCATAAGGAATGCAGTTGTAATTAATTTTGAGAATCTTTTCATGCTATGAATATCGGATTTATATTGCTGCGAAGTAAGCGAAAAAGATGATTATATGGTAAAATATATAAATAAAGTTGGATCAGAAAAATTCCGTTAATGTACATAAGCGGATACTTTTGTTTTGACAGGGTGTCACCATCTTGTATATGAAGGCTAAAAGGGGTAAAATTTAAGAATGCCAGGTTTAAGTCAGCTTAAAAAATTCAGTGCAGATATCCTTTCTCTTGGGGACGAACCTGGACTCCGTGCGGCCAGAGGTGAAAAACCTGTAACTGTTCCGCTTCCTAAAGGCATAGAAGACAAAGACGATTCTGATGATTTTATTACAGGTATGCCTGAACCGGTTGACTATGATGTAAAGCCGGAAAAGAAAGTTGTAGTAGAAGAAGATTTTTCTGATATCATGGGAACTTCTGTGTCAAAACCGCAGCAGGCTGAAGTTGCAGAGGAGACAACTCTTAATGTTCCTGATTTAAGTTCTCTAGGGGATTTAAGTGCATTCGGTTCTGATGAGGACGGCGGTTCAATGGTTCCTGATCTCTCTATGTTTGCAGATCCGATTGAAGAAACTGCTCCGGAGCCGGAGCCTGAACCAGAGGAACCTGAGATTTCTGATCTTAGTCTTGAAGATCTTTTAGGTGGAACTGGTTTTGATGGTTCTGAAGGAACAGAAGAAGAAAAGGAAGGGGAAGAACCTCTTGAAGATTTTGATGTTCCAGCAGATACGCAGAATGCAAAAGAAGTTTCTATCGATGAAATTGATCAGCTGGAAGCTGGATCGATTGAGGAACCAAAATTTGAGTCGGAGCAAGATTCCTATCCTGATACAGAATCAGAAATACCAGCGGGATTTAACTCGAACTCAGATTCTGAATTTTCTGGTGATTTTGGTGAAGATTTTTTTGCGGGAGAAGCACCTGCTTCTGGGATAGAAAAAGAAAATATTTCGGATACAGATTTTTCTTCAGATTCATTTGAAATGCCGGATCTTGATATGGATTTCGGTAAATCTGAAAACGAAGAGCCTTTGGTTGAAGAACCTGATTCGGTAGAAGATGATACAGGTTCAGAAGCTGTTTCATCGGATTCTTTGGATGATTTTAATATTGATTCTCTTGGTACGGACAGTGGTTTTGATCTTGCTGACCAGGTACCTGAGGAATCGGAATCTGCAGAATCTTCATTTGACTCAGAAGGGATGAGTTCTGATCCTCTTGCGGCTTCAGTATTCGGACTTTCTGATGATTTTACGGATGACGTTGAAGATCTTGAAAGCGGCTCCTTGAAAGATTTAAAAGCGGCTTCAAAAAAAGAGCCGGAAGAATTTGTAATCGACGGTGATAATTTTGATCTTCCGGATGAATTTTTTGAAAACTCCGGTGAAGCTGCTGATTCTGATGTAGATGAGGTTTCACAGAAAGGAGCGGAGAGGCCGTCATCTGCAACTAAGAATCGCATACCGGATAGCAAAGTTCCTGATTTTCTTGATATTGATTCGATTGTACTTTCAGAGAGCAGTATTCATCCTGAACAGGAGAAAAAACAGCCGGAGCCTAAACCTGAAGATGACGCCGATTTTATGGCAGACATTATAGACGAAACTCCTGTTGAAGATTTTTCTGCCGAGAATGTTTCTACTACAGAGCCTGCTGGTGATGATTTTTCTTTGGGTGATGGAGATTCAATAAAAGATGGATCCGTTGATTCCATTGATTCTGCTGATGGTAAGCCGCTTGATGATTTCAGTCTTGATGATTTGGATGATCTTGGTGAACTAGATCTTACTGGCGAAAGCAACATTGGAAGCGAAAGCTCTGAACTTCCTGCCGAAGAGGACTTTGGTTCAGATGATGTTAAAAAATCACCTGAGGCAGAGGCTGCTGATTCGGAATTTTCTTCTGACGGTCAGGAAATAGATATGGGCTTAGGACTTCCAGAGGAAATTTCTGAAGTTGCACCTACAGAAGCTGCTGAACTTGAATCTGAAACATTTGATGGAAGTACAGATACAGCTTCGGAAGACACTTCTTTTGATTTAGGGGATTTAAGTTTAGACGATACATCTCCTTCCGGTGATACAGAAAATTCTTTCGATTCTGAATCGCTGAATATGGATAATCCTTTTGGCGATACGGATTCGTCTTCTTTTGATCTTCCTGATGAAGCTGAAAATGTAGCGTCTGAAGGTACAGACGAAGAAAATGCAGGAATTCCAGACGGTCTGTTTAATGCTTCTGATCTGGATATGCCGGATTTAGGTGATATTGTAACAGAGACAGAAACTTCTGGTTCTGACATTGATTCCGGAGACTCTGGCAGCAGCGATGCTGACGGAATGTTCGGTTCTGGTGATTCCACTTCTTCTGCTGACGCTGATTCCGGTTTTGAAGGTACAGAGCTTTCCATGCCTTTGGATGAAGGTTCTTCTGACGGAGCTACGAATTTAGGGGATGATTTCCCGGCAGATTTTAATTTTGACCTTAATGATACTGATGATGATTCTGAGCCTGCAGTAGATAATTTCGATGCTGACGTTCCTTCTGAAACATTTGATACTTCCGACATGGAAGGACTTGATTTTGGAATTCAGGATACTGACAGTCATATAAATAAAAACGGTGATTTTGAGCTTGGGGCTTCTGATGATTTCGGAATGGATAACGGAGAATTTGAAATTCCAGGATTCTCGGATGTTGATGAAGTTCAGGTAAGCAAAAACGGAAAGATAAAAGTTCCTGAAAAGGAATCAAAGGTTGAGGATGCTGCGGCCGATCTTCCTCCAAACACTCTTTCAGACGATCAGTATGAAGTCTTCTTAAAGAATCTTTCTACATATCCTCTTAATGTCCGCATAGCAGTAGAAGAACTTATTGTAAAAAATGAATTTACGGATGAAGCAGAATTCGATATTGTTCAAAAAGTACTTAAGAAAGTTTCTGCAAGACAGCTAGCTTCTGAACTTGAAAAGATGCTCGATATTTCGATTCCGGTTCCAAGGGATTTTGAGCGTCGTACAGCCGAAGAATATGAAGCGTATAAGCAGTCGTTCCAGTATCAGCTTAAGAACAAGATTATTCCTGGTTCAATTATATCGATTGCGGCAATAATCGTATGTTTCTTTATGTTTGAATTTACAAAGAATTTTATATACAAACCGGCAAGAGCAGCTTCTCTGTACAAACAGGGATACGTTCTTCTTGAAAATGAAGATTTCCCTCAGTCAGAATCAAAGTTTAGAGAAGCTACAAAATTTAATCTTCAGAGAAAATGGTTCTTCCGCTATGCCCATGGATATCAGGCTCATAAACAGTATATACGCGCTGAGCAGATGTATAAGAATATTCTTCGCTGTTTCCGTCATGATAAACAAGCGGGTCTTGAATATGCTGCAATGGAGCTTAATGACCTTGCTAATTATGAGAAAGCTGAGCAGGTTCTGTTAAGGGAAGTTCTTGATTACCATGTAAATGATCAGGATGGTATTCTTTTGCTCGGGGATAATTATCTTGAGTGGGCTACAGAAAAAAACTCTGAAAAATTTGATGATGCTAGAAGATGTTATTCGGAATTGATCCAGCTTTACGGTTCAAATCAAAAAAATATGGATTTATTCTCTTCCAGAATGATGCGTTATTTTATCCGAACGGATAATCTTCTTGAGGTTCTTACGCTTAAAAATCGTTTCTTCCCTCGTCCAAGATCTCTGGGCGCAGAGGACTGGACTTCGCTGAGCGGCTATCTTCTGGAAAAATTGTATGGTCCTCTTGCTCCTGCAGATGAGTATCTTCGTTCTAAAATTGAAGATGTTAAGAAGATGCTTGTAAGGGCTGTAAAAGCTGATCCTTCAAATCCTATTGCTTTGTACAATATGGGAAAATACTTTATTCATATGAATAACGGAATGAGCGCAAAGTCTTCACTTAAGGAGGCTATTTCTGCATTTGATTCTGCAAAGAAACTTAAGCGAGATGATGTATACAAAAATATCGATTCCTACAGACTTTTGGGTGAGGAATATGTAAAAGACAAGGATTATCTTAAGGCAATGGAATCATATTCCGGTGGAATCTCGTTGTTCACCCGCGAAAACATTGGTAACGGTCTTGAGGGAAATAGTAAGATCGGTAACCTGTATGCTGATTACGGAGATATACAATATTTTATTTCAGGAGATATGGACGGAGCTCTTGCAAGTTATCAGGATGCCGTTGATAACCAGTACGATAGGGGCGAGATACGCTATAAGATTGGATTTATCCAGTATGGAAAGAAAAAATATCAGGATGCTGTTGGTTCATTTATGAAAGCAAGCGAAGATTATTCTGATGATCCTAGTCTTCTTCTTGCGATGGGAAATACTCTTTCCCTTAGAAACGATAATTATGCGGCTCAAAGCTATTATCAGCGTCTTTTAACACAGCTGGAAGAAGAAAAAAGTCAGAAAGGAATTTTATTCCCTCAGGTACGCAATGATGAAGCTGAAATTGTAAATAATTATATGAAGGCTTCAAACAACATGGGGGTTACTCTGTTCAAACTTGCTAAGCGGACCGGAAGCAGCGCGCTTAATGCCGCGGCAATCGTTAATTTTCAGAATTCTCTGCGTGCATGGGATTCAATGACTAGAAATCAGCAGACAATGGTTCGTCTTAGCGGAAGCAACCTTGCAGAACAGAATATCCGTTATGTGATTCATCCTATGCCGGAATATGAGCCGGCAATATATACCGATATATCAAAGGTTCTGGAAACAGAGGAGGGATTGATACAGTGAGGACTTTCAGTAATTTTAATACGGGCATTGCGTTAAAGCAGTATCGGATAGGAATCTTTAAGGAAGTATTCAGAAAATCAATTCATCTTTGCAGTGCTCTTGTTCCTACTCTTCTTGCTTTTTCATATTGGCCGGTAATGAGCTTGCTGTGCATTGTGTTGCTGGGGTATTGTACTTCGGAATTTGTGCGTCTGAAGGGAATTGAAGTTCCTGTTGTTTCTAAGGTTACAGCAATTGCTGCAAGAAAGCGTGATGAAAACAAATTTGTTCTTGGTCCGGTGACTCTTGTGATTGGTATTATCTGCGCTTCTCTTTTATGGAAGCAGGAAGCTGCAAGAATCGGTGTTTATGCGCTTGCTTTTGGAGATGGATTTGCGAGCCTGATCGGAAAACTCATTGGCCGAGTTCACATTCCGTTTACAAATGGAAAAACTGCTGCCGGAAGTCTGGCTTGTTTCTTTGCCGTATTTTTATCATCGTTTGCTGTCTGTCACAATTGTGCAATTGCGCTTTTGCTGGCTGTAATCGCAACCGTTGTTGAAGTTGTTCCTATGACAGATTTTGATAATATTGTTATTCCTATTCTTATAGGCGGCATGGCTCAGTATCTGCTGTTCTAGTTCCAGAGATATTGGCGGTGAAGCTCTTTAAGGTAAATGAATGAGCCGGGAAAAATGCACGCGCTGCCTGCGAAAAGTAGAATGTAATTGAATGTACTGGAAAGAAGTACATATCCAAGGATCATGAGCAGGAAGCCTGCTGGCATATTTAATGTCTGATGATTCTGAATGGATTTTATTACAAGCGATATTACTGCAAATAGAAGTACAGAATTTCTTAAAAGCTGGAAAGCGCCTTCGATTCCAAATTGAATATAACCGCATGGTTGAATTATATTGGTATTGAATGTTGCAATGAGTGCTGCTCCTAAAGAAAAAGCCAGAAGAATTACCATATTCTGTTCAACATATTGGCGGCTTTCGAAGTTACTGTAGATAACCGTAAATAGAAGACTGAATGGGGAAAGAATTCTTCCGAACATTACGGTTCTTGAAATGTTTGTTGCCAAGGAAGGCCATGAATTGTTCCATAGATTCAATAAAGGAAAGCAGAGCCTAGCCGGTTCTGTAAGACAGCCGAGCAGGAACAAGGATATATATATTATTTCCGTTGATTGAGTTTTCTCGAATGATATATTTATAAAAAGAAGTGTTACAAAAACGTAGATCAGAAGCATGAGTATTGAAAAGAATATAGACTGGTAATTCAACTTTGTTAAAAAGAAGTCCTGCCCGAATTTGTAAGGGTTATAAGTCGGTGTATAAAATGTTTTTGTATAGACATGCAGTGCGCTTATCGTTCCTACAGTTAGAATAAGTGCCATTGATATGAACATAAAGAATGTAATTATATTGTTTCGTGTCTGAATTTTCATTGTTTAAAGAATAATCGTATTTGAAAGAAAAGTAAATAATTGTAAAGAAACAAAATAGAATTCCGAAAATTTATATAGGCTCACTTTAAAAGGATTGCACATGCAGTTTTTGCTTAGAAAGTGGTAACAGGCCTGTCCGATAATTCTGCTATTGAACAGGTGCCGTTTTAAAATCGCTAAAAAATGCGGTTTTGAACATTTCATTTTAAGATGGTTTGTCCAGAAATTGAAGCTTCTGGATAGGTCTGATATTCTCTCAGGGGGAACTATGAAAAAATACTTAGTTGGTGGGTTGTTCATTTTGGCTGCATCTTTTGCAGTTCATGCCGGAGATTCTGCGGTTCTTGTTGATAATGGCTTTTCTTCAGACGGGAATTATTATATTTTTGGTCAGTATGGACGTACAGATAAAAAATTTCAGTCTTGGGCAGAGATATTCACAGTGGATGTTGTCCGCAATGATTATGTCGACAATGAATTCTACCGTGTAAAACCATCGGCTTTGACTTCAAAGAAAACAGGAAAAGAAGTTTATGATTCTTTGGTTGAAAAGGCTGCTGCTACTACAGGAAAATATAAATGCACTCCATGTAAGGCAGATCAGATCCTTTATATACGGGAAGAAGAAAAAAAATCAGGAACAGACGAAATTATTTTTAAGGATTTTACAAGTTCTGTAAGCGATGATCAGGCTATGTATCATGTTCAGCTCGTACCTCAGATTGATGGAGAGGGGCTGGACGTTAAGTCTTCATTTTATATCAATGTAGAAAAACAGGATGCAGATGGAAAAGTGCTCGCAAGTCAGAAAGTAGGAACACCTTCATTAGTAAGAAAAGGTGTGAAGGCTTATAAAATTGAAAGGATCGTATGCGATGAATCTGGCAGAAACCTTGTGTTTATTGTAGAAAAAACGACGGAAGATAAGACAGGAACGAACATTCGCTTTATGATTGAAGCGTGTGAACTTAATGAGGATTTTACTCAGAATCTTGCAGCTGAGTAATTCTGAATAGAATAGACAAATTGAAAAAAGCGCGGATTCAGATTTCCTGAATCCGCGTTTTTTTTAGGGAAATGCATTTTTTTTATTAAATCTCCTATATATAAATAGGGATCATTCTGAAGGGCTTAAGTTTTTCGAAGTGACTCTGTATGTCCGGCAAACTTTATAGGGGTGAAAAATGTATTCGTTTATTAAGGCCGTTGTAATTACGGGAATTGTTCTTTTTATTGTGAGTCCTGTTTCCTGCAGACTTTCAGAAAAGGGGATAATGCTATATTGTGTGGAAGATTATGAATGTCCAGTTATAAAAGCATTTTGCGTGACAGGGGCTGAAACTGCATCAATTACGTTTTCGAAAAATGTGAATCTACAGAATTGTTCTGTAGTTCCAGAGATGCTAGTTGTTTCTTCGAAACTCTCATTCGTTTCTGAAGATAAAGAATACTGGGTCTATGATATATCCTTTGACCGGAAATGTACGGCAGGAACAGATTATAAGTTTATGGGCATTGTAAAGGATTCTATAGGAAATAGTTTGACTTTTTCACTTCCGTTCAAAGGCTTTAATGAAAATATTCCTGAGTTAGAAATAACCGAGATACATCCTAAATATACCAGTTCTAAAAGAAAGGCTGGGATTTTGTATAAGGGTGAATACGTTGAATTTTTTGTAAGAACCGACGGCAATTTAGCCGGGGTGGAACTGCGGAGTGCGTATGACGGAATCGATAAAGTCTACGAGTTTCCGGCTGTAGAGGTGCGAAAGGGCGAGGTAGTTGTGGTTCATTTGCGCTCAAAAACAGAAGGTGCAGTAAATGAACTTGAAGAAAAACTGAATCTTTCTACTGAATATTATTCATCTGACACTGCAAGAGATTTATGGGAAGAAGGTGATTCTTCCCATCTTGGTGATGATATGGACGTAATATGCCTTGTTAATTCATTCACTGATGAATTTATAGACGGTGTGTGCTATGCAAAATCAGATTCTACGGAATGGAAAACTGATTTTATGGCATCGATGGCTAAAAGACTGAAAGAGTCGGGAGTATGGAATGGAAGTTCTGTTTCTGAAGCAATCTGTATTGATGGTCTTACTGCTTCAAAATCAATTATAAAAAGAGAAAAAGGAAAATCCGCAGATTTTTGGACAGTTTCCAATGCAAATGGAGAAACGCCGGGTAAAATAGATTTTGACATAACGATAGAATAATAATTCATAATGTGTTAAACTCACCCTTATGTGTGAATTATTAGCGCCTGCGGGTAATATTGAGTCTTTGGATGCAGCTATTGGTGAAGGAGCTGATGCTGTATATCTTGGATTAAAGAGTTTTAATGCACGGCTTAGAACTTCTAATTTTGCCTGGAATCAGTTTGAGGCTGCGGTCAATTCTGTTCATCGGCTGAATAAGAAGATTTATGTAACAGTGAATACAGTCTGTGAAGAACGTGAAACTGAGCGTCTTTACAGGTTCCTTTCATACTTGAATAAGGTCGGACCAGACGGACTTATCGTTCAGGATATGGCTGTTGTACGCATGTGTCAGGAATTCTTTCCTGATTTGGAACTTCATGCATCTACTCAGATGAACGTAGAAAGTGCGGCCGCAGCAAATCTCCTTTATAAAGATGGTCTTAAGCGAGTTGTGCTGGCCAGGGAGCTTGGTCTGGATGAAATTCGTGCTGTAAAAGAAAATACAAAAGCTCAGATAGAAATGTTTGTTCACGGAGCACTATGCGTAAGTGAAAGCGGTCTCTGTCTTTTTTCAAGCTTCCTCGGCGGAAAATCTGCGAATAGGGGTATGTGTACTCAGGCATGCCGCCGATACTACACAGCCGAATATCCAGAAGGAATTAAGCAGGGGTATTATTTTTCTCCTTGTGATATGCAGCTTATTGAACATATTCCTGAACTATGCGAAATGGGTGTGGATTCCTTTAAGATTGAAGGACGGATGAAGAGTGCGGAATATGTCGGCAGTGTTGTTGCTGCATACCGTTATGTTATTGATCACTATAAAGAAGACCGGAAGGGAGCTGTAGCTGCTGGAAAACGAATGTTGGCCGGTGATTTTGCCAGAACAAAGACAGATTATTGGTATGGGTTTAAGGAAATTGGCGAAGGCGTTGAAAATGCCGGAGCAAAAATACTTAATCCTGATCAGGCAGGTGGTACAGGTATTTATCTTGGTACAATTCAGAATACAAGAAAAGCACCGGATGAACTTATTGAGCAGGTGAATCAGTCTGCTGCCCCAGATGCAGATCCGGCTTCTCTAAGAATTGTTCAGGCTCACATTGCAGGTGGGTCTTACGATCCAGATCTGGGTGATTCGATCCGTCTGCATACAAGAACAGATACTGGTCGTGCAAGCCATAAAATTAGGGCTGTAGAAATTGATGAGGACGGAAAGCGCTGGATAGACATTCCTGCTGGATTTAAGCCGGGTGACAGTGTATATCTTCTTCAGATTAAATCAATGTCAAAGCGTTATAACAGGGTTTTACCGGGCGATTTAAGCAGATTCCGCCGTCAACCGCTGGATGAAATGCTTCCGATTCTTGATCTTACTCCTGTAGAAAAGAAAGAACTTGCGTACTTTCCGGAAGGAATTTATGTTCAGGTTTCTACAATTGCGGATGTATTTATTGCCCAGGCATTGCATCCTGTCCGATTGATTATTGAATATACGTCTGATACAAAAGAAGATCTTTTGAACGGAAAAACCGTTCTTCCTATCTCAAAAAAGGCAACTTATATTTCGCTTGATCCATATTGTCCGGCATCAGTAGAAAATGGACTTGCCGTCGAACTTGAAAGTTTGATTGAGTCGGGCTATTCGCAGTTTGTTGTGAATAATATTGCTCATATTCAGTTTCTAAAGGGAAAAAATGTAAAAATGATAGCAGGTCCTTACCTGTATACATTCAATAGATGGGCTGTTTCCTGGTTTGAAAATCATGATATAGGCGCATTTATAATGCCTTATGAAAATTCCCGAAGAAATCTTGAGGCTACTTTTGATGAATCTGTTAGAGAACGTGTTCTTGTGCCTGTTTTTGCGTATCCGACACTATTTAGAATGCGCTTTAAGCTTCCCGAAAGCTACGGATTTACGTTCTTCTCTGATAAGGAAGGAACGGAATTTAAAGTGGCTTCTTCAAAAGACGGTTCATTTGTAATGCCGGAACTTCCGTTTTCTCTACTTGATAAGACTGAGTTCCTGTCACAGGCTGGTTTTAAGCGTATGCTGATTGATTTTTCCAAAATTAGTCTTACAAAAGGACAGATTAAGAATGTTTCTGCATCTCTTTTCAAAAAGCAGGTGTTGCCGGAAGTTTCCAGATTTAACTGGAAGGACGGTTTTTACAATCCTCAGCAGATAGAAGAATATAAGGCAAGTAACGAGCGTGCTGCAGCAGCCAGAATGGCTCAGCAGGGCAAAAAAACTCCGGCTGCTGCATATTCTTACCAACAGGAGAACTTCCGTGGTGGCTCAAAACGGCCTGGTTCCAATGGAGCCGGTTCTTATGGAAGAGCGGTTCACAAAGGGAAGGGCCGTAAGGGCAGACGGTAGGCTTTAAGCTAGAAGACAAGTTCCTCTTCTGGAATATCAATATTATCTTCTTCAGTTGAGACTTGGTTGCATGCAGCAATATTTGCGTCACGCATTGCAGTCAGGTCTTCTTTTTTTTCTTCTGATTCAGCTTTTTCTGTTGAAACCCATTTTTTGAATTCAACGTGTTCGGCAATGATTGAAACGCGGCTTGAAGTTTTTCCTTCCGATGTCTGCCAGCGGCTCTGTTTAAGTCTTCCGACCACACGGATTCCGTGTCCTTTTTTACATTTTTCTTCGCATACTTCTGCCATCTTTCCAAAAGTTTCTACATTAAAATACGAAACTTCGTTTACGCCTTCTCCGCTTGAATTTTTGTAGAAGCGGTTTACAGCAACAGGAATATTGCATACTTTGTGTCCGTTTGCAGTCTCTTTTGATTCTGCGTCTCTGGTTACATTTCCTTCAATGATGATGGAATTCAACTGATTCATTTTATACCTCGTATTGGCCTGATTCAGGCAGATGAAATATGCATTGTCCGGCCGGAACAAGCACGGCGGCTAATGTAATTAACCGACACTTTATATAACGAGGATATTGTAAGAAAAATGCATTTCCCAGATTTTTTTTAGGAATTAGACAAAAGTCTTAGAATATAAAGCTCTACATACATTGTCAGAGCCTCATTTTCCTTGATTTTCTGCATATTCGGAGTTTTTACAAGGGCTTCTGCAAGGCTACGAACTCGGTCAGCCGTAAAAGTGGAAGCAGAAATGGTTCTCATTACCTTTCTTGTATAATCCCTTATAAGGCTATTTACGTCTTCGGTAAGAGATGCATGTGCTTCTTTTGTAATCATTTTGTTCCACAGCTTCAGATATGAATCAAGTTCGCGGTCTATTGAAGAGCCGTAAGGTACTAATTCTGCAGTAACGTTGCGGGCTGCTTCAATAACGGCTTCTTTTTTATTTACATAGCGTCCTGGAGATTGCTTTGGCGAATCGTCAGGAATATCATCGGCAGAAAATTCCTTTGAAGTTTTGGAAGTACCTGTTTTTTTCTGTGGCTTGTTATGAAACATGCTCATAATCCATGAAAGCAGAGGAATTGTATGCCAAAATGGAAGCATGATTTTTGCACTTGAAAGTATTGAACTGCTTGATATCATGAGCAGTTCTGAGTAAGGCAGAAGCTTTCCTCCAGAAAAAACATGGAACGTGCTTCCGTCTTCTGAATGGTCATTTTCGTAGTTCAGCATGGGAAGAAAATTTGCATTGAGCAATGCCCAAAGTACAGGAGAAAGCTCCCTGATTTCATCCCTAAGAACATTTTCAAATGCCTTGTGGTCTTTCATTTCCGGAAGTTTCTGGTAATTAGAAAGCGCGTTGAACCATTTGTCAATTAATTCTTTTTCGATTGTATCGTGTGCTTCGTTGGCAAGGCGTACTACCAGCTGAAGAACTCGTTTTTTGTAAATAAAATATCTCAGACCTGAGTCGACCTTGAATACAAGGATTTTAGGAAGCTCGTTGTTTTCTGTTTCTGTTGTAAGTTTTTGAAGGAAATTCTTAAGATCATCTTCGTCATATTGTCCGTAAAGAAGTGCACCTTTTGAGTCTTTTATTTTAAGTATGCTGTCCATTGAATAGAAATACGGTGGTCTTGCAAGTGCGGCTTCAAGTTCTCTTAGGGCATCAGCCTTCTTCTGCTGTGCATTTGCTTTTTCTTTCAAAGAAAGCATCCATATTTCGGAGATTGAAATAGCCTGAAGAACGTTTGTATCTTCTGCAGTGCGGTCTTTTATCTTTTCGAAATCCTGACGTATGAAGTAGCACAGCTGATTCCAAAAATAGAATGCATCTCCATTGAGATCAAAAGTTTGATCTGCATTGTCAGGATGCTGTATGAATCGGTTATAGAACGTTGTTGCTCCGATTTCTTTTGAAGGATTTGCATTCTTAAGCTTTTTTTGAAAATAGTCATGGTATTCGTCTTTTTTGAGCATGTGCCGGATTTTTGCCATTGCGGCTCTCGTAAGGAAAAGAACCGGGACACATGCAGGAAAAAGAATTGCCGGAATATCCTTCGGCATTAAAAGACAGTATAAAACAGGTGATTTTAGATCCTGATGCTGTTGAAGCTGAGGAATAAGTTCGCTTGCTTCATGTTTTTCCATTGCTTCTACAGGAAGCTGCTTAGGCAGATCTGAAGCAGATGGAAATGGAACTGTAATGTTTGTGCCGATATCTTTGTATCTGTTGGCATAGACTACAGAATAATAAGTTATGACTACTGCAATGTTTTTTCCACCCTGGATAGTCAGATAGACTTCATGCTTTGACGCAAGATCTTCCAGTTCTTTTACAAGGGTGGCTTCTGGAATTTCGATGTACTGTATAAGCTCTGCCTGTTCTTCCAGATGTTTTGCAGCATATTTTTTTAAAAACTCACCGAATTCCTTTACGTTTACAAAAGCCGATTCCTGCTTTAAAGCGTATTGACGCAGAATCGTTCCTAATTTTACAGAAGTAGCCATAGCTACAATTATAATAGCAAAAAATTTTATTCACAAGATGCAAATATTTCATTTGTTGAATAAAAATGATTATAAGAATAGAATGTAATAAATAAAACGCGGTTTTCGTAAAAAAATATATGAAAAACAGATGCCGCTACAAACAGGATTGAATATGATATCTGACAGAATGAAAAATCTTCACCCTTATGTGCCTGGAGAACAGCCTAAAGACAGGGTATATATAAAATTGAATGCAAATGAAAATCCTTATCCTCCAAGTCCCACGGTTCAGGCTGCGGTAATTGATTTTGTAAAAACTAATCCGATGCGTCTTGCGCTTTACCCGGATCCTGATTCGCTTGAACTGCATGCAGCGGTTGCAGATATGCTTAATAGAACTGGAGGTGTCCTTTGCAATGCAAAAGTTAATGGTGACAGTGTTGAACCTATGGAAAAAGACCTTATTCCGTTTACGGTTACACCTGACATGATTTACACGGGGAACGGAAGTGATGAAGTTCTATCTTTTGTATTCTATGCTTTTTTCGATAGTGGAAAGAAACTTGTGCTGCCGGAATTTACATACAGTTTTTATCCTGTTTATGCCGGTTTTTATAATATAGAAACAGACGTTGTTCCTATGAAGGAGGACTGGTCGTTGGATGTTCAGAATATGCTTTACAGGGCAAAGAAAAACGGTTCTGGACTGATTTTTGCAAATCCAAATGCACCAAGCGGAATTGCTTTAAGCCGTAATGATATACGAAAAATGCTGGAACAGAGCGATCCTGACCAGATTTTTGTAGTTGATGAAGCTTACTGTGATTTTGGCGGTGAATCATGCATTCCGCTGCTTTCAGAATTCAAAAATCTGCTGATTGTGCGTACTTTCAGTAAGAGTCTTTGCGGTGCCGGAATGCGCTTGGGCTATATTGTAGCTTGTCCAGAACTTGTTCAGTATATTACGACGGTAAAGAACAGTCTTAATCATTTTCCGATTGATGCTGTGGCTCAGACGGCTGGTATTGCAGCATGCCGCAATCCGGCATATTACTGCGAATGTGCTAGAAAAGTAGCGGAAGAGAGAGAGGAGTTCCAGAAGTTCCTTAAGGATGAAGGCTGGGAATATATTCCGTCAAAAACGAATTTTGTTCTGGTACGAAATCCTTCCGTAAGCGGTGAAGAAGTCTACCGCTGTATAAAAGAAGATGGCATTCTTGTGCGCCATTTTTCTACAAAAGGAATTGAAGATTATGTTCGCGTAACGATCGGAACAAAAGAACAGATGGATGCACTTAAGGTAAGCATGAAAAAAATAAAAGGATAGGAGCAGATTATGAAATTTTTAGTTTTGACAGATATTCATGGAAATACAGAGGATTTGGATAAGCTTGACTCACAGTTTGAAAAGGCTGATGCAATTCTTTTTGCAGGAGATTTCTGCGAATGCTTTAAGACAGAAACAGGGAAGCCGGTGCTTGATGCCCTTGTAAAAAAACATGATGAAATATATGCCGTCCTTGGTAACTGTGATGAACCTGAATTCATTGAGCAGCTTGAAGATGCAGGAATAAATGCAGAGCGAGTACTTAATTATACCGGCGGTCTTGCAATCGTTGGTTCTGGTGGTGGAAGCAAATTTACTGGAAAAACTCCAAACGAACGAGAGGAAGATGATCTTATTTCTGATTTTGATATAATGAATCATGAAGAATTTCAGAATGATTATTCAAATTTTATTCTTATAAGTCATAATCCTCCAAAAAATACAAAATGTGATGCCGTAAACGAAGAACTTCATGCCGGTTCAGAAAAATTCCGAGCCCTTATAGAAGAAAAAAAACCTTTGATCGTAATCACTGGTCACATACATGAAGGAGTTGGAATTGATAAGATCGGTGATACTGTAATAGTTAATTCTGGAAGTTTCGGTGAAAAAGGCACTTATGCCTTCTTTGATGCAGAAAAGATATCCGGTAGGTGGGAAATAAAGAATCTGGAAATAGCTTCTATATAGCCCAATGAAAGGAAACTGCAAAATCCATCAGCAGAAATGTTTAATGCCGATGGATTTTTTGCCTCGTATGTTTTATCGTGATTGAACTACCCTGAATCCCATGTAATTGTAGCACTCGTTAGGGTCAAAACTGTATCGGTCTGCAGTCAGATAGAAGATTGTATATTCTGACCAGCTTCCGCCCCTGCTGATTCTTTTGCTGCCGTACTCTGGACCTGAGGCTGTTTTTCCTTCCTCCTGAGGTTCGTAGTTTGCATACCAATCCCAGCAGTATTCAAGAAGATTTCCAGTCATGTCAAATAAGCCTGCGGCATTTGAATTTCCGCTGCCCGGCACTGTTATAGAATCCTGTGAAAACAATGTTCCTGCTGTGCCAACTTTATGTGTCTGTGCAGAATTATTGCAGATCCATGCATAAGTCAGTTCGTCTTCTTCACTAATTAGAGTGCTGTAAGAAATTGCATTTCCTGTTGCAACTTTTTCGTTCAGTTCCGGGTGATAGCGGGCTGCGAGTTCCCATTCTGCTTCTGTCGGGAGTCTGTATCCGTTTGAAAAAAAGTTGCATTCTGCGAGATCGCACATCGCTGTATTTGTTGAATCACGGATTACGATTCCTTTGTAAAGATAGCATGGCGAAAGGCCGCTTATCTCACTGTATGCATTGCACCATACGATTGCGTCATACCAGCTTATCATTGTTACGGGCTGTCCATAAGCTTCTTTCTGAGGTGCTCTGCCGTATCGTCCTTCAGAGCCTTCCTGTCCAGGATTTTGGAATTTATAACCGAGTTTTTTTGCTGCTGAAAGTATTTTGTACCAGAGAGAATATGTTGTCTCGTATTTGCAGATTGAAAATTCGTTTACGGTTCTTGTTGCTGTGTATGTTTGAACATCTTTTCCAATCACATATTCCGTTTTTGGAATTATAACCATTTCTGTTTCGTTAAATTCGTTTTGTGCATATATGTTTAACGAGACAAAAATCAATACAATTTTTGATAAGAACTTTAATAAATTTTTCATTTTGCACTCCGCCTTAATATGATTATATCACATTGAGCGTATGTATAAAAAGTCAGATTTGGTTCAAAAAATAGATTTTGTATCTTAGTCGCTCAGGGCCGCTTCTATAGATTTCATTCGTTTTGCATTCTTGCGTTCTTTTCGCTTGATGTTTACGATCTTCTGGCTCTGTTTCTGTTGTGTACGAGGGTAACGGCGTTCATATATTACAAGGATGAACTGTGTTACCACAATTGAACAAAGACAGATTCCGCTTATGATCCAGCCGGCCCATCTGCCGTATTTTACAAAAGGAAGGTCTACGTTCATTCCGAAGTAACTTGTGATGAATGTAGGAACCATCATAAGTATGTTCAAAATTGAGAGACGCTTCATGTACATGTTAAGGTTGTTGTTGATTACGGAGTCAAAGGCATCCATTACACCTATGAGGACGCTTCTATAAGTGTCTGCCATTTCAATAGCCTGCCGGTTATCTACTTCTACGTCATCAAGCCAGTCAATGTCATCAAGGTCAAGTTTGATAAGCTTTGTCTTACGGTATTTTTCTAGAAGCAGCTGATTTGCTTTAAGCGAGGTTGTAAAGTATACAAGAGATTTTTCGAGACTTAAAAGCTGAAGAATTTCGTTGTTGTCAATTGAAAGCTGCATTTCGTTTTGGATTGCCGTAGACCGACGGTTGATTTCCTTGAGGTAACGCAGATAGCTTAGGTCTGCACGGCTTAAGATACGCATTATGAATGCAGGAAAATCCTGAAGAGTAATCCCCTTCATTCTGCCGGTTGTAAAATCACGCAGAACTTCGCAGTCTGTCCAGCAGATTGTTATGATGAAGTTATTTTTTAGGATGATACCAAGAGGACAGGTCGAATACTGTGGATCAGAAGACGGTTCATATATAGGAAGACGAAGGATGGTAAGAAGATAATCGTCTCCATCTTCCAATCGTGACTGTTCATCAGGGTCAAGAATATCAAGAATATGTTCAGGATCAATATTGTATTCCGACTGTAATGTTTCAACGTCATCCCTTGTTACGACTCGTGCGTCAATCCATGTTCGCTTAGAAGAATCAAGATCTTGTTCTTTGATTTTTATGAATTTTCCTTCATCCTGCTGCCAGTATGTAATCATATTACTATCCTCTGAAAATCATTTTGCCTGCAGGATCGTATCTTTTAGAACATAAATCCTGAGGAGGCTGTGCGTTGTCCTGTTCTGGAGTGATATGAGGATCCGGGGTTACTTCCACTGTCCATAAAAAGCCTCCTTTAGATGATGGGATAAAAATGTTCCACGAACGCTGAATATTAACATAAAAAACAAATATGAACAATTTTTTTTGTAAAAAAGATATAGAATTTTCGAAAATAAATGCATTTTTTTTGATTCGACTGCACATATATAGATATATGAGAAAACTATTATTTGCTGTTCTTCAGTGGATTTTGACATGTACACTTGTGTTTTCTGGGTGTACATCGCTAACGGCTCAGAAGGTATATTGGATTTATGGAGAAATGGATGACCGGCCGGCGTACAGTGTGGTTGATGATTCCTGTATACATAAGTCCGGCTCGTTCTGCTATAACTTTACATTCGAAAATTGTATGGATAAGGAAATCGGCGCTGCGGATCTTGTTCTGAGTTTGTTTGATGAAGATGGAGAACCTGTGTTTGCAGGCGATTGGATTTTGTATCATTGGGAACATTCTGTTCTGCCTGGAGAAGTTGTAGAAGATTGCATAATTCTTGACAGTTATTTTGATTTTGAGCCGGAATGCCCGTATCTTACGGATTATTTTTATGCTATTCGAATAGAATATGCAGACGGAACGGTTTTTGAGGATCCGTTCGGGCGGTACGGATATTCATAAAAAATCCCGCTGTAGTTATCGCAGCGGGATTTGAAATTATTAAAGTGCAACGCACTGGTATCAATGCGGTTTTATGCCATTACAGAGGGATGTTTCCATGCTTGCACCAAAAAAATACGTCCTGCATTTTTTTGGTGAGTGCAGAATGCAAACATTCTGCAAGGGCTTAGAACGGGCATCCTGCCCTATTTAGTGTATTATAATGGAATATTTCCATGCTTTTTCAAAGGTTTGTCCATAGAGTGTTTGTTTGCAAGGAAGTCAAGGCTCTGGGCAACGTATTTACGTGTGTCTTCCGGGTTGATGACTTCGCTTACGTAACCGCGTTTTGCTGCGATTGTTGGAGTCATGATTTCTGATTCGTACTGAGCTTTCTTTTCTGCAACGTATGCAGCCTTAGAAGGATCCTTCATTTCTTTTGCATAAAGGATTCCAACAGCACCGTCAGCACCCATAACGGCAATTTCTGATGTCGGCCATGCATATACATAGTCTGCACCAATGTGCTTAGAACACATAGCGATATAAGCTCCGCCGTATGCCTTGCGTGTAATTACAGTTACTTTTGGAACAGAAGATTCTGAGTAAGCGTAAATTACTTTTGCACCGTGGCGGATGATACCTTTTTGTTCTTCCTGTGGACCAGGGATAAATCCTGGAACATCTACGAAAGTAACGATAGGGATATTGTATGCGTCGCAGTAGCGTACGTGGCGTGCAATTTTGTCTGAAGCATCGCAGTCGAGAACACCGCCCATTCCGGCAGGGTTATTGGCAATGATACCTACAGATTTTCCTTCAATTTTAGCAAATCCGATTACACAGTTGATTGCAAATTCAGCAGAAACTTCAAAGAAAGAATCATCATCGGTGACATCATTGATTACATCGCGGATGTCATAGCCCTGACGTGTGTTTTCCGGCAAAATCTTTGTAATGTGCTTTGTTTTCTTGTGTTCGTCAAATTTGAATTTAGCAGCCTGAACGATTTCGTCACCGTAGTAGTGAGGAATATAGTCAAGAAGCTTGCGTACCTTGTTAAAGCAGTCCGGTTCGCCTTCGCAGCGGAAGTGAGCAACTCCAGATTTCTTAGAGTGAATTGAAGCACCACCAAGATCTTCTGCTGTGATATCCATGAACATTACAGATTTAACAACTTTAGGACCAGTAATGAAAAGCTGTGAAATCTGATCAACTGCAAAAATAAAGTCTGTGATTCCTGGAGAATATACGGCACCACCTGCACATGGACCTGCAATTATGGAAATCTGTGGAACGGAACCAGATGCACGTACGTTCTGATAGAAAAGATCGCCGTAACCGCAGAGAGCGTCTACACCTTCCTGAATGCGGGCTCCACCCGAATCGTTGATTCCGATTACAGGACAGCGTGCTTCGATAGCCATGTCGATAAGTTCTGCAATTTTTTTACCATGCATAAGACCGAGTGAACCACCCTGAACTGTAAAATCCTGTGCATATACGGCTACTTTTCTGCCGTTAATTTTTCCGAATCCTGTGATAACACCATCATAAGGAATGTCTTTTTTATCCATTCCAAAACTTGTACAGTTATGGCGAACACCTGAATAGATTTCTACGAATGTTCCTTTATCGCACAGATGGTCTATGCGTTCAATAGCGTGAAATTTACCTTTTTCATGTTGTTTCTCAACATTGTATGCCATGTAAATGACCTCCAATTTTTTTCACTATGATTAGATAATATTGAATGGTATGCTCTGTGTCAATGACATTTTTTTGCATTTTGTCATTTTGACAATAAAAGCATATTTGTTAGATTTCGTACTTCAGTATCCTATTGCGTCCAGCCGCTTCTGTTCGTCTTCTAGGGAGGCTTGGGTTGGAAGCCATGGATATTTTGAGCGAAGGTTTTCTGCTGCCAGAATTACATTGCCGTCTGCATCATTAAGGGAAGCCTTGTAGTCAAGGCTGAAATCTAAAAGCGGAACGTATGAAGAATTCAGTTTCTGATCGAGAGAAAGAATCTGCCAGCGGTCTTTTTTGTATTCTTCAGAAACTTTTGTAGTGTATTCATCTATTCTAAGCTGTGTATTATCTGTATGAACAAGGTAATAGTGAACGGTGTGCGAAGCTTCCGGGTTGAGTTCTATTTTTTTTCCGTCTGAATTGCGGGTTATCCTATGCGGATGGTTTCTTTTGCTAGGGGCTTTCTGGTTAAGTTCAGAATGTTCTCCGTCAATCTGGAAATTTGTTATTCCGTATACATACCTTGAATAGGATTTTTTTGAGTCGGGTTCGTAGAAAAGCCAATTTTCCGGTGTGGAAACCCCTGAGTCAAAGTTGTATGCCCCTTTCATCTGTCCAGTCACATAAATTTGCGGAATCTGGGAAATGTATAGCTGCGCCTGAGGACAGTTCTTTGCGGCGGCAAGCATAAAATCTGTGTCCATGTGGTGGATTCCTGCGTAGAAAAGTTCTGCCGTCTGTGAAGAAGTGAGCCCGGTTGCAGTCGGCTTTTTTCCGGCTTCAATATAGATGGAACGTCCTGCAATAAATACAAAAAGAGATGCTGCAAATATGACTAAAATGCGCGTTTTGTTTCTTTCAAAGAACTTCTTTCTTGCTAGTTTTTTTCTCTGTTTTATAACAAAGTCTTTTACGTTCTTTTCAAATTGTTCTGCCGGAATTTTGTGTTTTTCAGACTCATGTTCAAAAAGTTCGTTTCTTAAATCTTCAATTGGAAAGTCCGTGTCCGGTTTATTTCCGGAAAGTGCCATGGTTGTAAACTTTGAAAGTTCTTTGCTTATTCCGTTTACGGAGTAAACTAGTGGAAGAAAATTCCTGTCGCTTATAAGGATTCCTTTTTCTGTTTCAGAATCGTCAGGAAATGGGAAATGACCGGTGCAGGCATAATATGCGCATACAGAAAGAGTAAAGTTTCTTGCTTCAGAACCTTCGGCAATGTTGTCACGCCATAAATTTTGAATCTTGTTGTATTCTTCCTTACCGGAGTTCATTGCGCAGCGGTCAAAAGTTTTTTCCGGAACAAAAAGCAGTTCATTATTTTTTACAAGGATTCCGGCCATTCCGTTGCAGGGCAGGTCAATGTTTTTTCTGTCTGATTCCGAATAGGCGCGGCATATTAAAAACAGTGTCTGTAGTGCTTCCTGGCCGCCCTTAAAAATTATGTTTTCTGCAGATACAGCTTCTTCCCATTCGCCGTAAAAATACGCCTGTTCATCTATTGTTTTTGTTCCTGAGAATTTCCATGAAGTAAATACGGGTGCATCATCTTCGGATTTAAAGTGAACTGAATAACCGGTTTCATCAAGCAGGCGGGAACACTTGGTTTTTGCAAACTGCTCTTCAGAAAGACTGGAGTTAAGTAAAATACTGCTTCCGTTTGTCCGTAAAATATCCTGCATTCTGTTCCTGCCTTTGACTGAAAATAGCCCGAATGTTGATTCGCTTATTAAAAATTATACTGTAAATTGGGAGAAAAGGGCAAATAGATCTATAGTGTTGGCTGTTGAGAGAAATGGATTAATTTGAAATTTCAAATTGAACTGATAAGCGGAAGGTTAAAAAAAATTGAATCTATGTCTGGTTAATATATGTCTGTTTGAAGCAGGGGTACGGACTTGCTCTGTGAAAATATCTTTTTTACTCTAACGTATCAGGACCGGAAAATCTGTCTGCAAATAAAACACGAAACGCTTTCTTGGATCCAGAGGTTAAAATTCGATTCTTTTTTCTATTAATATTTTTTTTGAAAATTCTCGGAACTAATGTATAATTATAGAAGTTTGAAAAAGTTCGCTTATGCTGGAGGACTGAAATGAGTCGTAGAATAATAACAATCAGCAGGGAATATGCAAGCGGAGGTTCGCAGATTGGAAAGATGCTTTCTGAAAAGCTGGGAATTCCGTGTTATGATAGGGAAATTATAGGCAAGGTTGCTGCAGAAAGCGGTTTGTGTGAGAAATTTATAGAAGATAAAGGTGAATACGGCAATAAGGTTGCCATTGAAACTTATTTTGCAACAGGAATGTATTATAACGGTCCTTCCGTAGAGGATTCAATATGGGCGATTCAGCATCAGGTAATTGAAGAGCTCGCAGAAAAAGGACCGTGTATTATTGTTGGCCGCTGTGCGGATTACATTCTGAGAAAGCGTACGGATGTGCTTAATGTTTTTATTCACGCAGATAAAAAGAGTCGGGTAAAATATCTTTTGGAAGAACTTAAGGAAAATGTACTTGATCCAGAAAAATATCTTAAGGAACTTGACCGCCGCCGCTCTACTTACGTTCAGTTTTACACAGACATGAAGTGGGGCGATTCAAGGCAGTATGATATCAGCCTGAACACTGGGAAAATTGGTTTTGATCAGTGTGTTGAAATTCTTGCCGGCTTATACAGTCAGGACTGAACTTTTATAAATTCAACTTTCTGTGTCGGGATGTCTATGTTCCGTGCAGAAACCTGAATTTCCTGGTTAAGTTCTATTCCTGCAAGTCCAGGTATTACTGTCTGCATTGCAAGCGACGGAATCATGAATAGGTCCCCTTCGTCCTTGTGATCAATGCAGACTGCGTTTCCAGTCCATTCCGGATTTTGAATAAGATACAGAAGTTTCCAGTGGGTTTCGCTTAGACGGCTTGCTTTTCTGGCGGCTATGCTTGCGGCATCTCCTTGGCTTATGCGTTCAAGCATTGTATCTTTGTCTATGAGTTTTTCACCATTTAAATATGCGCGGAGCTGCTGGTGAGCTATCAGATCGCTGTAACGGCGGAGCGGGCTGGTTACCTGGCTGTACACTGCAATTCCAAGGCCTGAATGCATTGCCGGAGTAACGCCTACGCTGCGTTTGTGCATGCAGCGTAGAAGCTTGAACTGTCCTGCAAGTCCTGGAATTACTTCTTTTGGGACGTCCGGGGCTTCCTGACTTACATACGGGAACGGAATTTTATTGTTGAATGCAAAATAAGCGGCGCCTTCTCCGGCTAAAAGCATCATTTCGCAAACCATTGAATCTGCTTCGTAGCGGACCAGCGGGCTTATGCTGACTTTTTTTGTTTCCGGGGCCACGCTCATGTGTATTTCCGGCAAATCAATGTTTGTTGCACCGCTGCGCATTCTGCGTTCTATATTTTTACGTGCAATTTCAAAAAGAGGTTTAAGTTCAGGAGTATCCCTTAATTCTGTTGCCTTTTGATATGTCAGGCGTTTTACATTTACAAATGTTTTGAAAATCTTACATTCTTCTATCGAATTATCTTCTCTTAAAAGAAGCCTGAAAGAAAGCGCCCGGCTTTTTTCCTGAAGTCCTAGCGCGTAGTCGGCAAGGCTTTCTTCTGCAAGCATTCGAACGGCTCCTTCCGGCAGGTAAAGGGTTGTTCCTTTGTCTCTAGCAACCTTATCTATGGAAGAATCTGGTTTTACGTAGCAGGCTGGGTCTGCAATGTGAACCCAAAGGTATTTACCGTCAAAGGCAACTGCGTCATCAGGGTCGGCAGACCATTCGTTGTCGATTGCGTATGCGGTTTCCGGTACTTCAAGACGTTCTTCTTCTGGCGGGGTGCCGAGTCCTTCTTTTGCGCTGACCATTGAAAGACCGTAGCGTGTAGGGTAGGGATTTTTTGTTATGTCCCAGATTCCTGTATCAATTAACAGCTGATGTGCTTTTTCAGGGCTCTGTGTTACGCCGGCTTCTACCATGACTTTTGATTTTTCTGCTCTGCAGAAAGCTACGTTTTCAACTTCGTTCATGAATTTTGCATCGTCCGGCAGATTCAGTTTACGTTCCTTAAGGCGAGCAATGAATGCGGAGTGTATTTCTGCTTCGTGTTCTTTCTCGTATTTTTTTTGCTTGATCGATTCAATTTCGGTCTGGTTTCGCGGAATGAACGAGATTGTTCCGTTTTTCAGTTCTTCTTCGTTAAGGCTGAATTCAAGGGAAGCGCATAATGATGAATAAATGAACCAGCTTTCTTCTGATTTTGTACTTCCCCGTAAAAGTTCTGTAAGATCAGAAAAAGTCACGGGTGCTGAGGCTGTGCTTTCATCGCTTACGAGAAGTTCGTAGGTTTCCCGAATTTGGGAGTCAATTGATTCATCTGTAAAGGAAAGCAGCTTTTCTATTGAACCGCATGTTTCTGCGTTAAGGCTGATAATGTCTTTTTCGCGTACTTTCTGTGTGGCGTACTGAGCCTTTTTTCCTGTTGGTGTTGCCGGGGCTACCTGAAATTTAACGATGATTTTGTCGCCGTCAAAATCCTGGATTACGGCACAACTCTTTTTATACAGAACTGGTGAATCTTTCTTGAACATGTATTAAATATAATGGAAAACAACATAAAAATGAAGTGGGGATGCGCTAGGGTATGGAGCCGCGTACGGAGCCGCAGGCGTGGTACGGCCACTGGAACGAATGGAGGCTTGGTTTACGGGCCGGAATGAGTGAAGCGGCTGACCGTAAGGGAACGGCGGAACACCCTTTGCGGAATATCTGGCGCCCTAAAATTTAAAATGAAATTGCATAAATATACAAAAATCGCTATTTTATTAATATGATAGTTATGAAATTCGGCGGCTCTTCAGTTGCCAATGCAGAAAGAATTAAACACGTTGCCTCAATTATTAAGGCATATAAAGAACAGCGACCGGTTGTGGTTTTAAGTGCCATGGGCGATACCACAGATCATCTTTTGGAAGCAGCAGATCTTGCCGTATCTGGAAAAGTTGATGTTGCCGGTGTTGCAAAACTTCACGAAGATACAGCTGCGGAACTTGGAATTAATATTGAAACAATCCGCGCGCTTTTGGATGAACTTAAACAGCTTTTGACTGGAATTTCCATGCTTAAAGAAATCAGTAAGAGAAGCCGCGATTACCTTGTTTCTTTTGGTGAACGCATGTCTGTACGCATGATGGCGGCTTACCTTAAGAGTGAAGGAATTGACGCTAAATTTTATGATGCATGGGATGTTGGATTTGTAAGCGATTCTAACTATATGAGTGCAGAACTTCTTGATGAAGTGTGGGAAAATATCCCTGAGCATTTAACTTCATACAAGGAAGGTAAGGATAGCGCAATTCCGATTGTAACAGGATTTATTGCCAAGGATAAAAACGGAATCATTACTACTCTTGGACGCGGTGGTTCGGATTTGACTGCTACTATGATTGGTGCAGCAATGAAGGCTGATGAAGTTCAGACATGGAAGGATGTTGACGGTATCCTTACTACTGATCCGCGCGTTGTAAAAGAAGCAAAGCCTGTTCCTGAAGTTACTTATGAAGAAGCGCAGGAACTTGCTATGTTCGGTTCGCAGGTATTGCATCCTCGTTCTATGCTGCCGGTACGCAAGAGCGGAACTCCGGTTCGCGTAAAGAATTCCTATAATATTTCAAGTCCTGGAACTTTGATTGTTGAAAATCATGCAGGAAAGGTTCCTCCTGTATGCGCCATTACTTCTGTTAAACATGTTCAGATATTTGATATTGTTTCTACAAGAATGCTTGGTGCTTCTGGATTTCTTGCGCACATATTTAATCAGTTCTTGAAATGGAATGTCAGTATTGATGTAATTTCTACTTCTGAAGTTTCTGTTTCATGTACTGTAAATACTAAGAAAGATCTTTCAGGGCTTGTAGAAGACCTTGCGCGTGTTGCAGACGTTAAGCTTCGCCCGGGAAAGGCAATTGTTACTGTAATCTGTGATGTTGCTCATTCTTCTGCAATTCTTGCTTCTGGCTTCAGTGCACTTGCTGATGAGGGAATTAATGTTCAGATGATAAGCCAGGGTGCTTCAAAGGTTAATATTTCGGTGCTTGTTGAAGAGTCCGAGGCTGACCGCACTGTGCAGATTCTGCATAAGGCTTATTTCGGTTAATTCTTTTAAAAATTTGAGGGGGCAAGGTATGAAGATTGCGCTTGTTGGTTATGGAAAAATGGGGCATATGATAGAATCCTGTGCTAAATCTCTTGGTCACGAGGTCGTTGCTACTGTTGATGTTGTTTCTGAAGATGCAACTGCTAAGGTTGCTGCCGGTGATTATGAGGCTGTTGCCCGCGCTGTAAAATCAAGCGGTGCTGAAGGTGTTATTGAATTCAGTCATCCTACTGCTGTAATGGGAAATATAAAGGCTTTGCTTCCGCTGGGACTCCCGGTTGTCGTTGGGACTACAGGCTGGAACGACAAGCATAAGGAAGTTGCTGAATTTGCTGCTTCTTGTGGCGGAACCATTATGACCTCTTCTAATTTTTCGATTGGCGTAAACATGCTTTACAAGATTATTGCAGAGGCTGTTAAGGTTTTGGAAGAATATCCTGAATACGATATTGCAACTTGGGAGGCTCACCACAACCAGAAGGCGGACAGTCCTTCTGGAACGGCTCTTACTATTGCAAAGGTTATTTTGGACAATACAAAAAAGAAGGATCAGATTGTAACTGACGCATTCCATGAACGTCCTCAGCCGAACCAGCTGCATGTTTCTTCTACACGCTGCGGTTCAATTCCTGGTACTCATACAGTATTCTTTGACAGCAAGGCTGATACAATTGAAATTACGCATAGGGCACGAAGCCGCGAAGGTTTTGCAATGGGTTCTGTGCATGCCCTTGAACGTCTTTCTAATGGATTGAAGACCGGTCGCCTGACTAAGGGTAATCTTTACGGGATGGAAGATTTGTTCTGATAAAGTGGTATGAACGGCAACGGTATATTTGAAAAGATTATAAATGCTTTTAGCAGGTACTACGATATTTCTACGGAAAATATCGAGGGGCCTTTTTGTGCTGAAGCCGTTTTTAAGTCGCATATCGAGCAGTATTTTCTGGTTAAGTCTGCAAAGGTTGCGGATATCGATTCAAATGACTTTGTTTTTTTCTGTGATTGCAGTAATTGCGGTTCCTGTGATGACGAAAAAATGAATGATTGCAATAAATGTTATGACCATAATGAGCGGGTTCTGCATGATGATTGTGCGGAACCCGTTTCTGTTTGTCTATCCTGTGCAAAACTGGAAGAAATTGCGGCTGCGGCATGGGAAAGGGGGCTTTCCAGGGTTTCGCCTTATTATGGTCACAGAAATTCTGATGTAACGCTTGTCCTGTTTGCAGATAGGATTTCGTCGGAAGCGTTAAAGAAAATAAAGCAACTTAACTATTATAAATCTTATGCTTTTGGCCTTTACGGCTGGAGTGGATTCAGGTTATTAGCCTACGAAGCTTCTACGGGGCGTACGGTGACTAACAGGCGCGGTGCGGACTTAAAGAAACTTGTGGGGAATCTATAAAAAATGCTGAACAGGGGGTAGAACTAAAATGACAGCGTTATTAATAATCATTGCTGCCGTTGCCTTGCTTTTCATTGGCTATGTTACATACGGCTCTTGGCTTGCAAAGCAATGGGGTATTGATCCATCCAAAAAAACGCCTGCATACGAAAAGGCAGACGGTGTTGATTATGTGGCTGCTAAACCGGCAGTTTTAATGGGACATCACTTTTCTTCAATTGCGGGAGCAGGGCCTATTAACGGACCGATAATGGCCGCAGCATTTGGCTGGGTTCCGGTTTTTCTCTGGTGTGTAATTGGTGGTATTTTCTTTGGTGGACTTCAGGATTTTGGTTCCCTGTTTGCATCTGCCCGACATGAAGGAAAGTCTGTCGGCGAAATCATCAGGGATTCAATGGGTAAGACTTCTAAAAAACTTTTCCTTTTATTTGCGCTTCTTGTATTGATTCTTGTAATTGCTTCTTTTGTAAATGTTGTTGCAGGTACTTTTGCTACTGTAGCAGCTGCTGGAGAATCTGTTCCGTTTGGAATCGTTAAGAATCCTAATGGTCCTCAGTCAACAGCAATGATTTCCCTTCTCTTTATTGTCCTCGCTGTTGGATACGGAATTCTTACAAGCCGCTTTGGATTGAGGACTCGCTATGCTACTGCAATCGGTCTTGCCGGTGTTGTTGCTGCCGTTGTAATCGGTCTGAACTTTGGCTTTGCGATGAGCCGAACTGCGTGGATTGTTTTTATCGGTGTTTACATTACAGTTGCTTCTCTTGTTCCGGTCTGGATTTTGCTTCAGCCAAGAGATTATCTTTCTTCTTATCTCTTGTACGCAATGATGGCACTTGGATTTATTGGAGTTGTAGTTTCTGCCGTTACAGGAAATTCTTCTTTTGAGCTTCCTGCTTTTACAGGATGGACAACAAAGATCGGGCCGATGTTCCCGGCTCTTTTTATTACCGTTGCGTGCGGTGCCTGTTCCGGCTTTCATTCGCTTATTTCTAGCGGTACAACTTCAAAGCAGCTGGACAATGAACGCCATGCAAAGGCTATCAGTTACGGCTCAATGCTTATTGAATCTGCGCTCGGTATTCTTTCTCTTGTGGCGCTTGGAATGGTTTCAAGCGACTTTATTAAAAACGGTGCATTTGCTGGTGCTCCTCCGGTAGCATTTGCGCTTGGTATTTCCAAGATGTTCGGACTTACGGATTCAAATAATGCCATCTATGCTCTTCTTACTCTTGCAGTTTCTGTATTTGCCCTGACTTCTCTTGATACAGGTACACGCTTAAGCCGCTTTATGTTTTCTGAACTTTTTCTTAAGGATGGACAGACTTCATACAAAGATGCAAAGGGAATTCGCAAGGTTCTTGCATTCCCTCTTTTTGGAACTGCGCTCATGGTTGTTACAGGATGTATTCTGGGTGGTCTTTCACTCAGCCAGATTTGGGGACTTTTTGGTGCAGCAAACCAGCTTCTTGCAGGAATTGCTCTTATGGCAGTTGCCGCATGGCTTGGCGAAGTTGGAAAGAATAACAAGATGTTCTTCATCCCGACTGTATTCATGCTTGCTGCAACCCTTACACAGCTTGTAAGGACTATCATCGTCAAGATTAAGATTTTTACAGGTGCCGCACAAGGACAGGGACCTATGTGGGGTCACTGGTTCCAGTTTGTATTTGCTGCTGCAATGGCAGGTCTTGCAGTTGTCCTTGTTATAGAAGGAATAAGGACATTCGCAAAGCATTCTGCTAAAAAATCATAAGTAAGTTATAAAAAAGGGGCTGACTAATTAGTTCGAATTGTGGTGGTTGAGGCTCTCGAAACCACCTGCAAGGAAGTTGCTTTCGCAATATTTACAGATTTCGACAGGCTCAATGACCGCATGTACTGAACTTATTAGTCAGCTCCTTTTTTTGCATTTTTTTATTTATACGCACACCATTACTGTAAAGCCGGCAGTTACAAAAAGCAGGCCGACCATCTGAATTATACGCTTAATAAGCCGTTCGTTGTCTGAAGTTCTTTTGAAAAATCCCCTTGAAGTCATTACCTGCGAAATTATAAGAACGGTGCTTCCTGCTGTAAGCAGAATTGAATAAAGTCTTGGCTGTCCAAAAAGAGTTAAAAGCGAACCGTAATGCATGATTATAATCGGAACCATAAGAAGTATCACGGCTATAGACTTTATAATGTTTCGAGTATCTGTAACGAAAAAATAGTACAGGGTGAGTATTAACACATATACAGTTATAGTGCAGGCTGTTGCTGCTCCCGGAAGGCTGAACAGGATGAATGAGGGACCTATAATGTGAATGAAACTCAGATAGCTTAGTATTAGCAGTGAAATGCTTGTTACAAGAAGCTTCCTCTTTTTAGGAAAAAGCAGAATACACGAACTTGCCATTGTAGAGGCAACAGAAAAAGAAAGTGCTGCAATTATATGGATTGAATCAGGAATCCTTGGAATAAGCACCATGAGTTCGGCCGCAAGCATAAAAACGTATTGGGCAGGGCGGCAGATATATTCCATAACCCTGATTTTTTTTCCGCAGGCAATTATATTAAGGATAGTAGATGCGGTAAAAAGACCGCTGAAAACAAAAAAAAGTATGTACAGCACAGACATGTTTCCATTATACAGGCTACTTAACATTATTGTCGAGTCTGTGTCAGTTTTTTTTGGATTGTTTCCTAGTGTTATTGAAAATCTAAAGCCATTCTTCTATACTATACTCGCTGTTTTTTTCGCCGTTGAGAAAAAATTTCATGCCGGAAAGACATGTATAATCCGAGTGTTATTTATCATTGCAGTCTTGCTGTCTGCAGACTGTAATTCGTTGCATGCCTGTACTGCTACAGGTAGTCAATGCAATGTTGCTAACGCGAAGTTCAATAGGAGGATGTATGACAATATCTGAAATGCTTAGTCAAAGTGGAATTTTGACTTTGCTTGGTATGGTTGTTGTATTTTCATTCATACTTATCATGATTGCAAGTATGGGGCTGCTTCACGCTCTTGTACGTGCTTTTAAACTTGATAAAACTGATGCAAAAACAACAAGTAAAACTAGCAGACCTGTTCCTTCGGCAGGAGCTGCTGTTGCACCGGCTGTGGATCAGGGTGCAATTATCGCAGCAATCGCAGCTGCTATTCGTGAAAAAGAATCTGTCTAAAAATTAAGAGGTAAAATAAATGGCAAAAGTTGGAATTTCCGAACTTGCAATCCGTGATGCTCATCAGTCGCTTCACGCTACTCGTATGACAACAGCAGATATGCTTCCTGCTTGTCCAATGCTTGATAAAATCGGTTATAAATACATTGAAGGTTGGGGTGGAGCCACATACGATTCATGTATCCGCTTCCTGAATGAAGATCCTTGGGACCGCCTTAGAAAGCTTCATGCAGCTCTTCCTAATAACAAAATCATGATGCTTTTGCGCGCACAGAACCTTTTGGGCTACCGTCACTATGCTGACGACGTAGTAGAAAAGTTCGTTGAAACAGCTGCAAAGAACGGTATCGGCTGTTTCCGCATTTTTGATGCCTGCAATGACCCTCGCAACATGGAATGCGCAACAAAGGCTGCTAAAAAATCTGGAGTTGACGTTCAGATGGCTATTTCCTATGCCGTAACTCCATTCCACACAATTGAAAAATATGCTGAACTTGCAAAAACATATGCAGACTTTGGTGCAGATTCAATCTGTATTAAAGATATGTCTGGTCTTCTTAAACCTTATGTTGCATACGACCTTGTAAAGGCAATTAAGGCAAAGGTTGATCTTCCTGTAGAAATTCACTCACACGCAACAACAGGTCTTTCTGTTGCTACACTCCTTAAGGCTTCTGAAGCAGGTGCAGACATCCTGGATACTGCAATTTCTTCTATGTCTATGGGTACTTCACATTCTCCAACAGAAACAATCGTAGAAATGCTCAAGGGTACAGAATATGATACAGGCCTTGATACAAAGGCTCTTCTTGAACTTGCAGCTTACTTCCGCGAAGTTCGTACTCACTATTCTTCACTTGAATCAAAGTTCCTTGGTGCAGATACTCGTATCCTTGTTTCTCAGGTTCCGGGCGGTATGCTTTCTAACCTCGAAAGCCAGCTTAAACAGCAGGGTGCCGGAGACAAGATGGACGAAGTACTTGCAGAACTTCCTAAGGTTCACAAGGATGCAGGATACGTTCCTCTTGTAACACCAACATCTCAGATTGTAGGTACTCAGGCTGTTATGAACGTTCTTATGGGACGCTACACAACTATGACTCAGGATTTCCGCAACCTTATTACAGGACGCTTCGGAAAACTTCCTACAGATGCAAATGCTGATCTCGTAAAGAAAGCTCTTGAACAGAACAACATGGACAAAGTTATGACTTGCCGCCCTGCTGATGAAATTCCTAATGAATGGGACAAAATGCTTGAAGAATCAAAGAAGAACGGTGGTGACGGTTCTGACGAAGATGCACTTACATATGCAATGTTCCCTAATGTTGCTCCTAAATTCTTTGCCAGCCGCAAGAACGGTCCGGTTGACGCAATGACTGCGTTCGGTAAAAAGCCGGAAGCAGCTCCTGCTGCAGCTAAAGCTTCTAACGGCGGTTCATATACAATCAACGTAAACGGAACTGCTTACAATGTAACTTCTGACGGAAAGGGCAATATCAACGTAAACGGTACTGCTTATAACGTATCATTCGGTGAAGCTAAGGCTGCTACTGCTGCAAGTGCACCTGCGGCAGCTCCTGTTGTTTCTGGCGGAACGGCAATCAAATCTCCTGTTGCAGGTACATTGCTCCGTCATGCAGTTGCTGCTGGAAGCACAGTAAAGAAGGGTGATACAGTAATCGTTCTTGAATCAATGAAAATGGAACTTGAAGTAAAGGCTACTTGTGACGGTGTTGTTACATTCACAGTTCAGCCGGGAAGTCAGGTTGCAAACGGACAGGAACTTGGAAAGATTGGTGGAGCCGTTCAGGCTGCTCCGGCTGCCGCTCCTGCACCAGCTGCTGCGCCAAAAGCTGCTCCTGCTCCGGTTTCAGGCGGAAAACCTGTAAATGCTCCTGTTGCTGGGACACTTCTTCGCTATAATGTAGAAGAAGGTGCAACCGTAACAGCGGATACGACAATCATGTTCATTGAATCTATGAAGATGGAATTGGATATCAAGGCTGGTGCTGCTGGTAAAGTTCACTTTGTTGCAGCTGCCGGAACACAGATTTCTAACGGTCAGCAGATCGCTTCTATTTTGTAAGGATGATGTATGTTTAATTCAAGAACAGAAAACAATAAAAAAATTGCACTGATCATGCTTGCACTTATGCTTTCTGCTTCTGTAGTTTCATTGGGATCCAGGGTTTTTGCTCAGGATTCCCATGTAACTGAACAGACAGGCATGAATCGGGTTATAAAGGGAACTGAAGATTGGAACGGAAAGTATGATATTTCCGCAAAGAAATTCTTCCAGAATATCGGAAAATCAACCGGTATATACAAAATGATTCATCAGCAGACAGAAGAAGAAATCGCTGCTGAAAAAATTGCTGAGGAACAGAAGGAACTTGCTGCAAAGAACAATCCTTTTGACGGAGTTAAGGCTCCTGGCTGGCAGTATGTTGTAATGATTGCAATTGGATTTTTGATTGTATATCTTGGTGCTGCAAAAGGATTTGAACCACTTCTTCTTATTCCGATTGGTTTTGGTACGATTCTTGTAAACATTCCAGGTGCAAATATGGGTGTTGCTCCAGACGGAATGCTCAGTATCATCTATAATGCCGGTGTAGGAAATGAGTTCTTCCCTATGCTCATCTTTATGGGAATCGGAGCAATGACGGATTTTGGTCCTCTTATTGCTAATCCTAAGATGGCTATTCTTGGAGGAGCAGCGCAGCTTGGTGTGTTCTTTACACTTTTCGGTGTCGCTCTTATGAACCTTATTCCTGGAATTAATTATAATATTCTTCAGGCTGCGGCAATTTCTATCATTGGAGGAGCAGACGGTCCTACTTCTATCTATGTAAGTGCAAAGCTTGCTCCAGAGCTTATGGCTGTAATTGCTGTTGCTGCATATTCATACATGGCTCTTGTTCCTATGATTCAGCCTCCAATCATGAAGGCGCTTACAACTCAGAAAGAGCGCGAAATTCGTATGAACCAGCTCCGCGAAGTAAGCAAGGCAGAAAAGGTACTTTTCCCTATGATGCTTCTTATCCTTACAATCCTGCTTCTTCCACCAGCATGTCCGCTTATCGGTATGCTTGCATTCGGAAACTTTGTAAAGCAGTGCGGTGTTGTTGAGCGCCTTTCTAAGACAATGGAAAATGAATTGATGAACATTGTTTCAATTCTTCTTTCTCTTGGTGTAGGAAGCCAGATGTCTCCAGAAAAGATTATCAATGCAAACTCACTTGGAATTATCCTTCTTGGACTTGTTGCATTCGCCGTTGCTTCTGCAGGTGGAATCATGATGGCTAAATTGATGAACATCTTCCTTCCAAAAGGAAAGAAGATTAATCCACTTATCGGTTCTGCCGGGGTTTCTGCTGTACCAATGGCAGCCCGCGTTTCAAACAAGGTTGGACTTGAATATGATCCGTCTAATTTCCTTTTGATGAACGCAATGGGACCAAACGTTTCTGGTGTAATCGGAACTGCTATTGCTGCAGGTGTATTTATTGCTACATTTGCAAAATAATTGAATGCTGTCCGGCATAAAAACCGAGCAGTTATAAGAATTAAGGCTTTCTGAACTTAAGATTCTTTCTTCTGTTCAGAAAGTTTTTTTTTGCCATTTTGAATGTCTGATTTCTTATGTTCAAGAGGGCAGGCTTGTTTGCTTTCGTTAAATTTTACAGGTATTTTTCAATCGGCGGAAAGAAATTATAGTTTCCGTCATCGGAAAGTATAAAAACCATAAAATCTGTGTCGTTTTCGTTTTTGTATTGCGTGTAAAATCTTTCGCTTGAGTTAAATCTGGAACCTCTTGCCCGGTTTCCGCAGCCGGAATCAAGTCCGTCAAGAACTGCTCCGAATCCGTGGCAGATGCAGTTTTCGTCCATCAAGATGGCACCGTCAATTGAGGAAAGCTTTTTTACGTTTACACTGTCAAGTTCTACTTTTTTTGTAAGGATTGCGAGGTCCTGGTATTTCTGGGCAAGTTCGTCTGCATTTTTCTTTATGACAAGAATTGTACCTTTGTGTTGCTCGCAAATTGCCATGATTATTGAATACATTTCTGTGATTTTTTCTGAATTTGGAAAGATCTTTTCTGCATATTTCATGAAATCTTTTTTTGAAGGAAGGCTGTTTGAAAAAACAAGAAGATTGTTTTTCATAGTAAGCAGTTCAGTTGAATTTTTAAGCAGAGTCCATTCGTGATCCTTTGAAAATGAGACAGAATAAAGGTTTTCGTCTGATTTTGGCTTTCCGATTCCGTAGATTGTATTTGTATCCGAAATTATTCCAATGTTTTCTTTTTGATCAGAAAGTTCAAGAAGTTTTCTTATAAGCCTTAAGTTGCTCATGGAAAAGTTCCCGTATTTTTCAGGGGATTTAAATTCAAACAGAAAGTTGACTTCTGCAAGCTGATTTGTAAAATGAATTAATCCTTCTGCGTTTCCTTTTTCGTAGGTAAGAAAAGCAAGGCTGTTAAAAATATTTAACATTGAAAGGTTGATTGTTTCGTAAAGCGCAAAGTCATTGTAGCTGCAGCATTGTTTTGAAATTTCTGTAACAAGTGAGTCTGTAGCCTTTCTGATTATGATGCTGGATGTAGAACCGTTGTAAAAATAGGTGCTGTCTGATTTCCACTGTTCGGAAAGAAAGTCAAAAAGGCTTTCTGAAATTTTTTCATAAAGAATCTGATGTTCAGAAAGGCTGTTCATAAGCTTTTTTGTAAGAAAAAGGATAAAAAACACAATTTTACCCGAATCCAGAAATGGCGCTGAAATTACTGTTGAATTTTTATCGTGTTTAAGTTCTTCTTCAAGTTGATTCTGGAGAACAACAGAGACAAACGCAGAAGATTCCGGATTTTCGTTGTAGTCAAAAGTGCGTATATCCAGACGGACAAAAAGGTTTTCGGAAATGTTTTCAAACACTTCGCGGCATATATTTTCTGCTTGAGGAAAAAAGATTGCACTGTTGAACTCGTTCATGAAAACAGTATAGCACAGCGGATCGAATTTATCAAAAAGTATAGAAATTGAAAAAAATCATACGTTCTTATTGTTGATCATTTTCTTTCATTTTAAATGATACGTCTTCGTCTATCATTTGTAACATGATTCGTGCAATTTGAGGGTCAAACTGAGAATTTGAACCATGCAGAATTTCTGAACGGACTTTTTGTTGTGGCATTATGGTTCTATAACTTCTTTTTGATGTCATGGCATCGTAAGAATCTGCTACTGAAATTATTCTTGCACCTAAAGGAATGTTTTCTCCTTTCAATCCTTCTGGATAGCCTTTTCCATCATAGCGTTCGTGGTGATATTTCGCCCCTATTGCAAGGTATGGAGATTTGTTGATGCTGGATAGAATTTGGCTTCCGATTATTGGATGCATTTTTATTGCTTTGTATTCTTCATCTGTCAGCACTCCGTCCTTGTTGATTATCCTGCCTGAAATTCCTATTTTGCCGATATCATGAAGGAGACCTGCGTAATAAATTTCATTGCACTCTTTAGAAGATTTGCCCATTCTTTTTGCTATTTCTTTTGAATATTCTGCAACTCTAGTGGAGTGACCGTGAGTATATTTGTCTTTTGCATCGATTGCTGTTGCGAGAGCGGATGAAGTTTGTTCAAACATAATCCATGCATTTTTTTGTTCTTCTCTTAGGAATTCGATTTCCATGTGTCTTGCATGTTCTACAGTGTCATTGAGATCTAGTAATGAAAAGATATAGAGAATGACTATGGTACTTACGAGTGTAATGTTGGTTAGAGAAAAACCATAGGCAAAAATCTGAATGACTGCTGCAAAAAAAGGCAGAATAGTAAATAATACAAGAGGAATTCGTATTCTGCGTCGAAGAGTTTTATAGTATTGAAAGATTACCCATAACAGTAGTGCAAAATCACAAAAAGGCAGAATGTAACCGACAAGAAAATATTTTCCTCTCTGGTATCTGTTGAATTCATCGAAGCTGTACAGGAATCCATTGAATTGTGAAAGTGTGATCAGGAAAATAGAGGTAAAAGAAATAATGGTAACCAGCTTTAGACGTCGCGGAGTTCTTCTTAGTTTTCCATCGGTTTTGAGTAAATCGATAAAATATAGATTGAGTGTAAAAATGATGAACGAATTCAGTGTAAATACTTGAAAATTAGAAATTCGAACCATCCAATAGCCTATACGGGATGTATTTCCTCGGTAAAGATATGCCTGTCGGTCAAATAATAGCAATAGTATTGCAGAAAGCTCCATTACAAGAAGTGCAAATTTCCGCTTTGGAGGAATGGTGCGTGTTATGGAAACCATTACTGCAAGACAGGCGCAGACGCCGCAAAGAGCGAGCATAATGTCCGTTTGAAAAATTTTAAGAAAATCTATTAGAGAATACATTTTTACCTGCAAAGGGCCATCAGTATATTATAATTTCATATAAAAATCAATTTATCCTAGGAATGAATTATCCAAGAGTGATGGGTAGCACCGCTATGAAGTTATGGGCAGTAAGATGTGTTTTTACAATTTCTGTTTTTAAGGCTCCTGATTTTTAAGTTATTTGCGTTTACGCATCTGAATCTTGAGATTGAAAAATTTACTTTTTGCAAGTATAATGTCTATATGGGTGAGGAGAAAATTACTAAGGCGGCCGCAAAGACAAAGGCTGAAGCTGTGCCGCCAAAAACAGTCGATAAAGTTGTAATCGAGAAAAAAACAACAAAAAAATCTGCAAAAGATACTCCAAAGGTAACTTATGATGAAAATTCGATTCTTCATCTTGAAGGGTTGGAACACATAAGGCTGAGACCTGGTATGTACATTGGATCATTGGGTGACGGTACCAATGAAAATGACGGAATTTATATCCTTTTAAAGGAAGGAATCGATAATTCTGTTGATGAATATTCTCAAGGCTTTGGCGATAAGATTGATATTGAAATAAAAGATGGTCGTGTAAAGATCCGCGATTATGGCCGTGGAATTCCTCTTGGAAAGCTTGAACAGTGCGTTAGCGACGTAAATACCGGTGCAAAATACAATAATTCGGTTTTTAAACAGGCAATCGGTATGAACGGAGTGGGTATTAAAGCTACAAACGCTCTTTCGTCATATTTCAGGGCTGCAAGTATCAGAGATGGAAAAATGGCTGTTGTGGAGTATGAACGCGGCGTAAAAAAATCGTCAACAACATGTGCGGCAAAAGAAGGCGTAAGGAATGGTACTTACCTTGAATTCGTTCCAGATACAGAAATGTTTGGAAAATACGCCTTTAACATGGAGATGGTAGAAAAACGCCTGTGGAACTATGCATATCTTAATCCGGGATTAAAAATAAACTGCAACGGAAATATTTATGTGAGTCAGAACGGTCTTGAAGACCTGCTTGTGCGCGAAATGGATGGAATTTCAAATGCCATGTACAAGCTGTTTAATTACCGCGGAGAAAACATTGAATTCGTACTGACTCATACAGCAAGCCTTGATAAATTTGTCTATTCGTTTGTAAACGGTCAGTCAACAGATGACGGCGGTACACATGTAACTTCGTTCCTTGACGGCTTTACAAAGGGCGTAAATTCTTTCTTCAAAAAGGAATATGATGAAAAGGATGTAACATGTGGTCTTTTAGTCGGGCTCAAGATTGGAATTGATAATCCTATGTTCACAAGCCAGACAAAAAATAAGCTTGGAAACGTAGAAATCCGTGCGCCTATCATTCAGGAAACGCAGGCGGCAGTTGATGACTGGCTGCGTCATAATCCGGATGTTGCCGGAGCCCTTGAAGAAAAGATTATCCGCAACATTAAGGCCCGCGACGAGATTAATAACGTAACTCAGAAGCAGGTTCGAGAAGCCGCAAAGACTGTTTCGCTTAAGATCCCTAAGTTAAAGGACTGCCGCTATCACCTTCAGGACGGACCAAAGGGTGCAAATTCAATGATTTTTATCACTGAGGGAGATTCTGCAACTGGTTCAATGGTAGGAAGCCGGGACGTAACGCATCAGGCTATTTTCAGTCTTAGAGGTAAGCCTGAAAATATGTACGGCCGCAAAAAGACTGCTCTATATGACAATGAAGAGCTTAAGAACCTTACGTTCAGTCTGGGAATTCAGAATGATATAGATGGTCTGCGCTACGAAAAGATCATTATTGCAACCGATGCCGATAACGATGGATTCCATATCAGAAATTTAGTAATGACCTATCTCCTTCTGTATTTTGAAGAGCTTGTTCTTACAGGACACGTTTATATTCTTGAAACGCCGCTGTTCCGCGTGCGCAACAAGACAAGGACGATCTATTGTTATTCAGAAGCAAGCCGCGATAAGGCTCAGAAAGAACTTGGTAAGGGCGCCGAAACAACCCGATTCAAGGGGCTTGGAGAAATCAGTGCCAGTGAGTTTGGTCAGTTCATTCATGAAAGAAAGGATGGAGAGCCGGAAGACGTTGGAATTCACTTGACTCCGGTAAACATTCAGACGTTAAAAAACGTTCCGAATGTACTTGAGTTTTATATGGGAAAAAATACGCCTGAGCGAAGGGATTTTATAGTTCATCACCTTGCTCAGGAAATTGATGCTTAGTTAAGAGGCGCCTGCTGGTTTTCGGAAAGTTCCGAACCGGCAAGCGCCTTTTTCATCATTATAGGAACAGTCATAGAGGAAACGATGATAAGAAGGATTACCGGTGCAAAATATTTTGAGTCAACGATTCCTGCTGAGAGACCTTTTTGTGCAACAATAAGTGCGACTTCTCCGCGAACCATCATTCCCAGTCCAATCTGAATCGATTCCTTAAGGGAAAATCCCATTAGTCTGGAGATTCCTGAACAGCCGATGATTTTTGAAACACAGCCGATTATTACAAAAGCAATGCTGAACCATACAAGGCTCATGTCCATGCCTGAAAGATCTGTTTTAAGTCCTATGCTTGCAAAGAAAATCGGGCTGAAAATCATGTAAGAGTTTATGTCAATTTTTTGTTCCATGTATGGAGCGTCTGTAAGAGAACAGAATACAACTCCGGCTATGTATGCGCCTGTAATATCTGCAATTCCAAAAAATTTTTCTGCACAGAAAGCGTATACAAGGGCAATTCCAAGTCCGTAGATTGGAATGCGGCGTGAATGCGGGTGTCGCCTGTCATACCATTTGAACAGTCTGAAAATAATGTAGCCGGTAATGATTGCTGCAATAAAGAAAAGAATCGTTTTAATGAAGATTTCTGCGATTCCGCTGCTTTTATTCGGATTGCTGATTCCAAGAACAATTGTAAGTGCAATGATTCCGAATACATCGTCAATTATTGCGGCACTTACGATTGTCTGTCCAATGTCGCTTTTTAATTTGCCAAGTTCCTTTAAGGTTGCAACTGAAATGCTTACAGAAGTTGCAGTAAGGATTGTACCGATGAACATGGCTTTGTAAAATTGAGTTGTGCCGAAGCCGTCAAAGCCCCAGAAGCACAAAGACATTATTGTTCCAAATATAAGTGGCACTAAAACTCCGCACAATGCAATTATAGTTGATTTTGCACCTGATTTTACCAGCGATTTAAGGCTTGTTCCCAAGCCTGCGCTGAACATAATGAGGATGACTCCTATTTCTGCAATCCGCGAAATGAACATGTCCGTTTCGCCAAAAAGTGAGCCCGCCGGTTCAACGCCGAAATTTCTGAACCATGGTAAAAGTCTTAGTAGAAGTCCTGCTATAATCATTCCTGCGACCTGAGGGAAACCTATTTTTTTTGCAAGTGTCCCAAGGTATTTTGCTGAAATTACGATTATGCCCACTGACATAATGATTTGAAGGACAATATCGCTGTTTGATGCCTGTTCCATTTTACGCCTCAATGTTTTTTTTCTAGATTATAGTAAAATATCATATTGCAAGGAATAGATTTAACAAAAAAAAGTGGTAAAGGTTGAATAAATAAATTATACTATAATGCATGGGCAGTGCATTGGAGAGAAGTTCTTTTGACGAACTTGTTGCAGGAATCAGTTCAGAGGAACGCAAATTCCTGCTTGCAAAAATCAATCAGAATCGAGAAGAAGAGCTTCCAATTTTACAACCGAATAGGGAAGAGGCAGATAATTTTACTCTAGATATAAAATTACGGCACGAAAGCGTGCTTTACCGTTTTTATTTATGGTTAAGGACTTTATTTACAAAAAAATCAAAGGTCGAATTGTATAATGAAGATTTAATTCTTAATCTGTCAAAAAAAATAAATAGAAATCACCCGGGAATCATAGATATTGATCACAGGCTGTTGCATTCTTTGTTCTATGAAAAACTCAAGGAACTGAAAGTTGTAGCTGATTTTTTTAAGCCGTATATAGCCGAAATGAACGAATCTCCGGGAAAATTCTATGTTTTTCTTGGAACATTTATGGCTCCCGGTCTTACATCGGCAATAAATGAAGCTGTCGATCCTTATCAGATTCCTTTTGAAAGAGAAGCAACAAATGAACTAAGGGCTTCACTTTTGAGAAGAATGGAAGCGATTTTAAAAGACATAAAGCCTAATGACAGGGCAAGACTGTATAATGCCGTAAGGGGACTTCACTGGTTACGGCAGTTTACGGTTCTTCCATATCTTCATTTTATTTCTCAGTTTACGGCAATTGTATCGGAGCAATACACTTGTCCTTATATTAATGCGGAAGTTGATTTTGCAAACTTTGCGAATGTGCTTTCTGATGCAAAATCAATCTCTAACGAGGCTTTGGAAGCTTTATTCCTGTTCCCTCAAAGACGGGGCGGGGCTGCCGTAGAATTAGGCGGTGAAACTGAGAATTCTATGAGGGAATACTTATCAAAGGCAGCATCTAATATTTCTATGATACAGATGTTCATTTCCACTGTGCCTATGAACGCACTTGGAAAAGTTGTTTACGGTGACTATGATTGGAAAGTTGAAGAACCCGGAGGCGGGGAAGACTGGTTCCTGAAATTCAAGGAAGAATGGAAGGTCTTTTTTGATGCAAGATGGGCTTCCTGGTTGCGTGACCGCAAAAAGGCTCAGCTAACAGATGTACTGAAAGAAGATTTTGATTTGGAATCTTTTCCTGAACTTGAAGAAAGACCTTGGGGTCTTCTCTGGGGCGGTTTGCCGTTCCATTGTGAAATGACAGCTGGATTTCTTACATGGTTTGCAAAGAATAAATATCCGGAAATAATTCAGGTCTTGAATGTCGTGATTCTTGAAGGTGTTTTTATAAACAATGAAAATCGTGCGGAACTTTCTGAAGGAATGAATCTTTTTTCGGATACAAATCAGGCTGTAATGGAGTTTGATCAGTCTCTTTCTCCTAATGGTTCTTTTGGACAGGTGGTTCAAAAGCTCATTGGTGAGCATGTCCGCACCATGAAAGGTCAGTCGCTTATTGATTCAATGATTGCAAATGCAGAAGGTTCAGTACGTACATGGGCAATGAAATTGTGCGATTCAATAAGGACAATTGAAAGGGTTCTGCATGGTATCCTTGATGAAGAAAAGACAAAGGATTATGATTCCCTGCAGAATCTTATGACTATTAAAGGCAGGGAAAACAGGGCGTTCCGTGAAAAACTTGCTGACACAAGGCTTTTACTTCAACAGTGCAAGTCTATAATGGCAGAAATTGAACCGCTGGATATGCCTGTAAAATAGTTTTTCGTATATAGAATATGAATAAAGTCAGTTTTTTAGATGGGGATGACAGCGTTTTATACCGGATATTTCCGTTTTATAGCAATGGCATTGCAATGGATGGTGTTTATTGGGGAATGACCCTTAAGGCGGCAGGTTCAATGCGTTTCAGGTGGAACGAAGTAAATTCTGTGCGTGATGCGATGCTCATGAAAATTGCAAATTCTTTCGCAGGCAAGATTCCTGTACCGGTCCAGCTTGATCACACAAAAATCGTTTATCGTGTGGACTCAGCAAATGATACTTATCAGAAGATCGGAGATGGAATTATTACCCAGAATAAATCACTTATGCTGGTTGTTACAGTAGCGGATTGTGTGCCGGTTTATCTGTATGCACCTGATACGGGATATTTTGGAGTGGTTCATTCCGGTTGGAAGGGAACAGGAATTGTTGCTGAAGCAATAGAAATGATGGTTACCGGCGGAGCCGCCCGAAACGGAATTTGTGTTGCTATAGGAGCCCATATCCGAGACTGCTGCTACGTAGTAAATGAAGAGCGTGCGGAATATTTCAGCCGGGAGTTTACAGTGGAATGCGTTAAAAAAATTGAAGAGGGCGAGGAACTTTGCAAGGGCGCTCCGTCCAATTGGAATAATGGTGGCGGCAGGCTTTACAGGCTTAGTCTTTTTAAAGCAAATCTTGTCCTTATTGAAAAAGCGGGAATAAAAGAGCAGAATATAACGTATGCAGATGAATGTACCTGCTGCAATTCAATTTTCGGGTCTAACCGGCGGGAAACTAGTATGGGGTCGGAATTTACGGTGCAGGCAGCATTTACATTAAAGTTGTGATTTCGAGGTTCTGTATGGATGATATAAAGAAAGAAGTTTCGGCAGCTGTAAAAGAGCTGCTTGAGATGCATCCCTATAAAAAGGGAAGTATACTTGTAATAGGCTGTTCTTCAAGCGAAATTGGCGGTGGGCAGATTGGGCATAATTCCAGTGAAGAAATTGGTAAAAGTGTTTTTGAAGCTGCCTGGAAAGAATGCCGTGCCAAAGGAATTTTCCTTGCGTGTCAATGTTGTGAGCATTTGAACCGAGCCCTTGTTGTAGAAGAGGAATGTGCTGAGAAGTATGGTTTGGAGCCGGTAAGTGTCGTTCCGTGGCTGAAAGGCGGAGGAAGTTTTGCTTCTGCAGCATACAGAGGGTTTGAGAAACCTGTTGTAGTTGAACACATAAAAGCTCATGTCGGCATAGATATAGGAAGTACGCTGATTGGAATGCATCTGAAAGATGTCGCCGTTCCGGTAAGGCTTTCTGTGCGTAATATCGGAAATGCTTTTGTTACGGCTGCATATACACGCCCTAAGCTGATAGGCGGAGAGCGTGCCCGTTATACTTTGGACTAAAGGCTGCGCTGAGCGTGGAAGGGTGAGGGGGCTGTCCAAAACAAGGGTGCGAGGTGATTGAGCTTGTCGAAATCACCGTATATAGCATGAACGGTTATTTCGAATAAGCTTTGCAACCGCTTGATGTGTGCAGTTATAGAACTTATTGGACGGCCCTCTCAGGATTTTGCGAAGCAAAATACCGAGCGCAAGCGGGCCCTGCAAGGCGAGTCGGAAATGCCCTGCGCTAAAAAATCTAGAGAATGTCTATTTTTTCTCCTGATAAAGCCTTGTTCATGCTCCGTACGGCGCAGAATTTTCCGCACATACTGCAAGTGTCGCTGTGGTCGCTTTCGGGTCTGCGGCTGTCCCGGATCTTTCTTGCAGTCTCCGGATCGAGTGCACATTTGTATTGTGCTTCCCAATCCAGTGCGCGGCGTGCATCTGCCATTTTGTCGTCAATGTCGCGGGCTCCAGGAATTCCTTTTGCAATGTCGGCTGCATGGGCGGCTATTTTGGAAGCAATGATTCCCTGTTTTACATCGTCTACGTTTGGAAGGGCAAGATGTTCGGCCGGAGTAACGTAACACAAGAAGCTGGCTCCATTCATTGCGGCAATTGCCCCTCCGATTGCGCTGGTAATGTGGTCGTAACCAGGTGCAATATCTGTTACAAGCGGACCTAGAACGTAGAACGGAGCACCCATACAGATAGTCTGCTGCACTTTCATGTTTGCGGCAATTTGATCCATCGGCACATGCCCCGGACCTTCGACCATAACCTGAACGTTATGTGCCCAGGCGCGTTTTGTAAGCTCTCCAAGGCGGACAAGTTCTTCTATCTGGCATACGTCTGTTGCATCGGCAAGACAGCCCGGCCGGCAGGCATCACCTAATGATATAGTAACGTCGTATCTTTCGCAGATGTCAAGAATTTCATCATAATATTCATAGAACGGATTTTCGTTTCCTGTCATGCTCATCCATGCGAATACAAGCGAACCTCCTCGGCTTACAATGTTCATCTTTCGCTTGTGTTTTTTTATCTGGTCGATTGTTTTTCTCGTGATTCCGCAATGGATTGTAACAAAATCAACGCCGTCTTCTGCGTGAAGGCGGACAACGTCTATAAAGTCTTTTGCCGTAAGGCTTTCAAGATCTCGCTGGTAGTGGATTACGCTGTCGTAAACAGGAACGGTTCCAATCATTGCAGGACATTCCGAGGTAAGCTTTTTTCTGAACGGCTGCGTGTTTCCATGGCTAGAAAGATCCATTATTGCTTCTGCTCCCATGTTTACTGCGCTCATTACCTTCTGCATTTCAATGTCGTAGTCTTTGCAGTCACGGCTTACTCCTAGATTTACGTTTATTTTTGTGCGCAGTGAGGAACCGATTCCTTCTGGGTTTAGTGATTTATGAAGCCTGTTTGCTGGAATTGCAACTTTTCCTGCTGCAACAAGCTGAAGAAGTTTCTGTTCATCGATTTTTTCTTTTTTTGCTACTGCGGCAATCTGCGGCGTTACAATGCCTTTTCTTGCGGCGTCCATCTGCGTTGTATAGTTCATGTTCATATAAAAATCCTTTTTAGCCCAGTCTGAATGCGGGTTTTGAAATTCTGAATATTTTTTCAAAGATCCGGTTATTTATACCGGCTGAATGTCTACGCAATATTCTGGAAATCAGCTTAAGTCAGCCGAAGGCAGCAAAAAATTATGCATCATAGGACCGCTGCCTTTCCCAAGATCAAGCATTGCTTCCAGTGCACCGGAAATATATTTTTTTGCATTTGTTACGGCATCTAAAAGGGCCTGCCCTTTAGCAAGGTTTGATGCAATTGCACTGGAAAGAGTGCATCCCGTTCCATGTGTATTCGGGTTTTTTATGCGCTTTCCGTAAATCCATGTCCCTCCTTTATAAAACCTGCTGTCATAGAGAAAGTCGTTTGCATCGTTCAGATTGTGTCCGCCTTTTATAAGAACGGCACATCCATACTGTTCAGAAAGGTTTTTCGCAGCGTTCTGCATGTCTGCGCTGCTCTTTATGTTCGTTCCAATAAGCACTTCGGCTTCGGGAATATTCGGTGTTATCAGGGTAGCGGCAGGAATCAGTTCTTTAGTCAGTGTTTTTACGGCTCCGTCGCTGAGCAGTTTAGCTCCGCTGGTCGCTACCATAACCGGGTCGACCACGACATCCTTAAGACCGTATTCTTTTATAGATTCTGCAATAACATGAATCAGCGGTGATGAAGAAACCATTCCGGTTTTTACTGCGTCAGGAAAAATATCAGTTACAACCGCTTCAATCTGCGATTTCAGAAATTCCGGCGTAACTTCCATAATGTCAAAAACGCCGGTTGTGTTCTGTGCAGTAAGAGCCGTGATAGCGCTCATGGCGTAAATGCCATTGCATGTCATGGTTTTTATATCTGCTTGAATTCCGGCGCCTCCACAGGAATCGCTTCCTGCTATGGTCAATGCTGTTTTCATTTTACCTCCATAAAATATAGAACGCATTGTTTTCCCAGGCGGTGCCCTCAAGGGAAAATTTATATACCACTTGATCTGTATTTCTTGAGCCTTTTACATCAGGTCTCTTAACTGCTCGTAAAGTTCATCGTAATTATGTCCATAATAAAAGCAGAACTTTCTTATCTGATCCGTGTGTCCGCTGCTGGCAGCGTCATAAAGTGCGCAGGTCTTGAATCCGGCTTTATATGCAGTTCTTATTGCGTAAAGTGCATCTTCAAAAACAAAAGTTTCTTCCGGCATTGTTTTCAGAAATTCCGCAGCCGAAAAGAATATTTCGGGATGATTTTTTGAACAGTGCATTTCAGAAACTGTAAAGATTTTTTCAAAAAAATGGTCTATACCAAGCCGTTTCAGCGCAGGTGCAAAAATTTCGCGGTCTGTGTTCGTGCAGATGACCATTTTTGTACCAGAAGATTCAAGTGCTTCAAGAAAGCGTTTTGCGCCGTCTTTTAGAGGAATCGAATTTCTGTATGCGCCGGCAATTACGTCATTTACTCCTTTGCATATTTCTACCTGATTTTCCTTCAGGGTGTATGTGCGTTTCAAATATTCTGCGCCTTCTTTCATGCTCATTTCCAGAAGCTTGTCGCCTAGATTTTTTTCAGCCTTTATTCCGAGCTTGTCAAGGTACATTGCCCCTGCGTCAGCCCATACAGGCATGGAATCCACGATTGTTCCGTCAAAATCAAATATAGCAGCCTTTATCATATAATTTCCGACAAGATAGAGTCATTATCATAAAAAAAAACTCTTTGTTCAATATATTTTTTTTGATCTTTTTTTTCAGGCGAAATTCATCTGCAAACCGGCGTTCCAGGGCCCGCTTCCGCTCGGTCTTTTGCTCCGCAAAATCCTGTCCGGCTGAGCCGTCCACCCTTCCATGCCGGCGCCGGCGGATTCTGAAAGAATAGTTACAAGGCACAACAGCGTGTAGCACGCCAGCGTGCGGTTTTGTCCATTGAAACACGACAGAAAGCTGTTTTTTTATAAACAGATTTTTCCTGTTAAGAGAGCCTTTGATGTAGCTAAATGATTTGGTCAGCGGGGGTAAATCCGTTATTAGGATGCAAAATGCAACGATATGTAAGATAAAAAAACAGCGATAGGGAGAGGTTCAGATGGACAAAAACACTCTGTTGTGCAGCCGCATAAGCGGCTGAAAGAATAGTTCCAAGGCACAACAGCGTGTAGCATGCCAGCGTGCGGTTTTGTCCATTGAAACACGACATAAAGCTGTTTTTTTATAAGCAGATTTTTCCTGTTGAGAGAGCCTTTAATGTAGTTAAATGATTTGGCCCTCTTTTGCTTTTGCATAGAGGTTCACACAAAACGTTTAATTCGCTACAATAAAATATTATGAAAGCCATTGAATTAGAAAAAGCATACAATCCAAAAGATTTTGAAGACAGAATTTATAACGAATGGGACAAGGGCAATTATTTTAAGCCTGCAAGCGATGAGGCATCTCCTATTCACGCTGAATATGTAAAAAAATGCGGTTGCAAAGACTGCTCTGGAAAGACTGGAACATACACCGTGGTAATTCCTCCACCGAACGTAACTGGTGTTCTTCACATGGGACACGGATTGAATAATACACTTCAGGATATCGTTGTACGCTACCACCGTATGAAGGGTGATAATACTCTTTGGGTAACTGGTACTGACCATGCCGGTATTGCTACTCAGAACGTAGTTGAACGCCAGCTCAAAAAAGAAGGCAAGACCCGCAACGATCTTGGCCGTGAAAAGTTTATTGAACGCACCTGGGAAGTTAAAAACGCTCACCACGACATTATCGTAAAACAGCAGAGAAAACTTGGTAACTCAACTGACTGGGATCGTGAACGCTTTACTTATGATGAAGGACTTTCTTTTGCAGTTCGAGACGTTTTCGTTTCATTGTACGAACGCGGACTTATGTACAAAGGTCAGCGCCTTGTAAACTGGTGTCCACGCTGTGGTACTGCTCTTGCTGATGACGAAGTAGACCACGAAGACACACAGGGTGCAATGTATCACCTTTATTATGAATATGCAGACGGTTCTGGAAAAATCGAAGTTGCAACAACCCGTCCGGAAACCTTCTTTGGTGATACTGCCGTTGCCGTAAACCCAAGCGATGAACGCTACACTTCTATCGTTGGAAAGAAGCTTAAACTTCCTATTACAGGAAAAGAAATCCCAATCATTGCAGATGATTACGTAGATAAAGAATTTGGAACAGGTATGGTAAAGATTACTCCTGCCCATGACCCTAACGACTGGGAAGTAGGTAAGAGACACAACCTCGAAGTAATCAATCTTTTAACTCCAGACGGAAAGTTGAATGAAAATGTTCCTGAAAAATACCGCGGACTTAAACCTGAACAGGCTCGCGCTCTCGTAATCGAAGATTTAACAGCCCTCGGTTTGTTCAAGGGTGAAGAAAAAATGGTTCACTCAGTAGGTCACTGTTACCGCTGTAAAACAGTTGTAGAACCATACTTGAGCTACCAGTGGTTCGTAAAAATGAAGCCAATGGCAGACAAGGCCCTTGCTGCATGGAAAAACGGCGAAATTCAGTTCTTCCCTAAAAAATGGGAAAATACATACGAACACTGGCTTACAAACATCCGCGACTGGTGTGTAAGCCGCCAGATCTGGTGGGGACACCGAATCCCTGTATGGTACTGCCAAGAATGTGGCGAAATGATTGTTAGCCGCACAGACCCGACAGAATGTCCAAAGTGTCACGCAAAAGCTGATAAGCTTAAACAGGATCCAGACGTTCTTGATACATGGTTCTCTTCTTGGCTCTGGCCTTTCTCTACTCTCGGCTGGCCGGAAGAAACAGAAGATCTCAAACGCTTCTTCCCAACATCAGCTCTTGTTACAGCATACGACATTATCTTCTTCTGGGTTAGCCGCATGATTATGGCTAGTCTTGAATTCACAGGGAAGGCTCCTTTCCACGATATTTACATCCACGGACTTGTCCGCGATAAGCAGGGTCGCAAGATGAGTAAATCCCTCGGTAACGGTATCGATCCTCTTGAAATCATTGATTTGTATGGTTCAGACGCCCTTAAGTTTACTTTGAGCTTTATGTGTGCCCAGGGACAGGATATTCTTATTGACAAGGATTCATTCAAACTTGGTAGCCGCTTCTGTAACAAGGTATGGAACGCAAGCCGCTACATCCTTGGAAACCTTGAAGGACGCACTTTAATTCCTGTAACTGATGCAGATCTTACAGAACTTGATAAATGGATTTACGCACGACTTAACGCTGCTGTAAAAGCAAACCGCGAAGCTCTTGAAAGCTACCGCTACAACGACG
>JAFOSK010000030.1 GCA_017392945.1 Treponema sp. | reverse complement strand
CACTTATATAATGACTATACGACGAAGCATAATTTATAGAATGATGTGTATAACAATAAGGTTCAACCTTTGTATAGCGCATTGAAACGGAAGAATAATTAAGCCATGGAAGAAGAACTTTTGCGCCTACCTGACCACTGAACATAGCACGAGTAGAAGTCAAAGGATTATTATTCATTCCGTTTATTTCATCAAGGTAAATCGAGAACCAAAGGGATCCAAGCCCCGGTTTCCTGAACTTCACATCTGCAAAAACCGCAAGATTGTCACTGTCTCCAATGTGGTTCTGATATTCAACATAAAGCACAAGAGGGAACATATAACCAAGTTCAAATCGCTTAGGCCACACAGATGATGAACCAAAGTCAAAATGAAAATACTTGAAATCCAGTTCAAACATATTCAGAGAAAAAGCATTCTGATAAAAATATGAATCATCAATACCGGATTTTAATTCTGCATACGAAGATGAATTTATATAGTCCTGATTAGGATATTCAAGAACACCAGTCAAGGAAGAGTATTTCATGAACTTAAATAATTCTACAGTTGTATCAAGACTGAAGAAAGGACGTGCCTTTGCATTGAATACAAGACTGGATCCATTATCCATGGCAGCCCATTCTCGTTCAATACGCGCCGCACCAACAGTTACCCTTCCGTCCCACCATGTTCCGCGGATCTCTGCCTTTATTCCACCGCTTACACCAGGCTCAGAGGCCCAGCTGTCCGTTCCGTTTGCAGAAAGATCAGAAAAATAATAGAACTGACCGTCCCATTTTTTATGATAAGAAAAGGGAAGATAACTTGTATTAAGAAATTTTTTTACATAACGGCGGCGCGGTTCTACAGTAGTAAATCCCAGAACATAAGCTTCAACTCCGTCATCATACCACGGATAACCTATAAAATAATCAGAGCCGCATTCATAAAGTTTCATGCTTGAGGCGTCAAAGAACGCATTTAAATTATAGGAAAAATATCTTGAAAGATCACCCGTAAAATTGAATGATGTAATAACGTCAAATCCAGCCTGATTAAAATCCGAATTAGTGTAAAGCCCTCCAGAACCAGACGTCTCAAAACCAAAATCATAATTAAAGCTGAAGTGCCACTTATCCTTATGATTGGAAACATTCATCTTAAAAAGACCGATCGAATTCTTTTCCGGAATTACATACCTGTCGAGAAAATTTTCTATAACCTTAAGTTCAGCTGGCTTAAGCTTATCCTGATTTTCAAGGATCTGGTCAACAGCATATTTTATGCGCTTAACAGAATACGGTCTGGCACCTGAAAAATAATCACACAAGCCCCTGTCCTGTGCAATAGAAAGAACGTAATAAATCTCATCATTAATATCAACTGTAGCGTTCTGCTGAGCAGCCAAAAAACCGCTCAAAGCAGATAAAATAAAACATAGCAAAACAAATTTTTTCATAGTCCTACCTATTTTTAACTTTAAAACAATAAATACTCAAGAGCAACAGCAGCTTCAAAGCCCTGCGCAAAAGCCCCCTCTTCATTTCCATTATTGAATATAAATGAATAAGTTCCTTGCGCATTAAGTTCAAAATGATTGTTCAATTTTACAGAACCTTTTGCAGTAATTTGATTCGTATACTGCACGGTTCCCGTAAGCCGGTAGTCACGGGCTATGTTCGCGGCTTCTTCTGCTCCCAAAAAGCCAAGTCTGTAAAGAACGGAAGGATAATATGCATAATATTCAACCCCGTTTATAGTCACTGTATTGTCAAAAATTCCAAAAGAATTAGTTCCGTGCGCAAGGAAAAGCAGATCCAGCTCACAAGACCATTTTGAAGGCTTTGAATATCCGAATCTTGCCTGAGCCCCAAGAGCATCGGGACCAAACGGAGTTCCTATCCAAGAACAAATCGGACTGTCACCATTTGTCTGCATGTCATAACGTTCACTATAGAGAGACCAATCCGCTCCTTGTTTCATATAAAGATACGGTGTCGTATACACCGCCTCAAGAGTTCCTATCCACCAGCCGTTATGTCTGTTATCCGGCAACGTAAGTTCAAATCCAAGCTGTGCACCAAAACTGTCCGGCATAGCCTTCCCGTTTGCAGATTCTTTTTCAGCAGCAGATTGAATTTCGTTCTGCGCGTATAAGAGATAAGTTCTGAAATATTTACATGGCGTAAGTTCGACCTGAAGACCCATATAAGCGGCCACATGAGACTCACCGTAAATCTTTTCCTCAAAAAAATCTGAATAATCATTCCATGAACCAAAAGAATGCATGATCATAAGGGGATTAAGGAAACGGAGTTCAAACGGCTGCTGAATCAAGGTTCCTTCCAGAACGCTCAGACGCAGAAAATCAAAGTAAGGTCTTGCCTCAATAAGATGAAGATAAAGAAACTTGCCGGCATTAACCTGAACGACATCAAGATTGTATTTTATGCGCGGACTATACAAATTCAGCTGGCAGTAAAAATCTGTCTCAAATGTTGAGTTATAGATTACACTTCCTGTCTGAGTCTTACCTATCTGAAGTCCCTGCCTAGAAAGATTAAAATTTACACCCCAGTCCCTGAATGATTTTCCAAAACTTGTATAAACCGTACGGGGCCATAAAAAGTCCAGATCCGAACCGCCCATAGGAATATTAGAAAAATTATTACCGGAGGACATTGCCCATATATTTTTTGCTATACACGGATCAGCTTCCATAAAAATTTTGTCTCCCCACGAAATATAAACAGGAATAGTAATGAATGACTGACCCGTCTTTGAACCGGAAAAATTCGTTGAAGCAATATATGTCTTTCCCTTTTTCTTAATGTATTCTCTGTATGTCTGGGACATAGCATTTGGATCAAGAGCAGCATAATTGTCTGTATATCTATGATCTTTTCTGTAAATTTCCCGGGAAGTAATAAAATTAAAGAACATATAGTTATATTCATTTTTCCATATAGGATAATCATGATCTTTCTGCCAGTATATGTTTCCGGAAGAATCAAAAGAATATTCCGGAGTAATAGAAACTGTGCCTGAAGAAAAATCAAAAGGATTCACGTTCTTTTCACCGTAAAGCAAGTCAATTGAATTTTTATGCCCCGTATAATCATTTGAAAATGACCAGTCAATATCAGATGAAGATTTAAAAAGAATTTCAGGATAAAGACCAAGATTCATGGCAAACTGCATTTCTCCAAGAGGAACAATTCCTTCAGAAGATTTTCCGGTACGTTTTTTTTCAGAAAGAAAATCAGATATCGTCTGGTACAGATCCCTGCCGGAAGAAGAAAGTTTATCATAAGGAATAAAATCAAGATAAAGCTTAAGCTCAGCAACAGTAAGAGGAGCATTGTTCACGAATGAAGTACGCGCACAAGAATTGCTCAAAAACATCATGGCATCATATACCCAGTGACCGGCAGGTATTATCTGCTGGGAACTGTAAACTTCTGCAAAAATTCCTTTTGAAATCAAAGAAAAAAAGAAAATCAAAACTAAAAGAACTTTTCTGTAAATACCCATAAGCTGTACGATACCATTTTTCTTTCCATATTTCTATATGATTTTTTTATTCTCAAACAAACAATCCAGATTCATAAAAAATATTTTTTCAAAACCTTTATTAGGCGATTGTTGAATTTTCCAGTCCTAAGTAATATAATTATCCTATGGTAACATTTCTTTATACAATTGTGATCTATCCTTTAATTCAGCTTATAGAATTCGCATTCATGCTTTTCCAGAATGTATTTAAAAATCCTGGTATTTCAGTAATAGGAGTAAGTCTTGCCGTTTCAATCGGAACTTTGCCTCTGTATATTGTAGCCGAACATTGGCAGCAGGTTCAAAGAGACATTGAAAAAAAACTTGATCCCGGGATTAAGCGCATAAAATCAGTCTTTAAAGGCGATGAGCAATACATGATTCTTTCCACTTTCTACAAGCAGAATCATTATCATCCTCTTATGGCCTTACGCTCTTCTTTTGGTCTTCTTATACAGGTTCCGTTCTTCATTGCAGCATACAGCTTTCTGTCAAATCTCCCTGTCCTTCATGGGCGCCCGTTCTTTTTTATCCACGACATGGGACAACAGGATGCACTGTTCCATATCGGCAATTTTCCGATCAACGTGCTCCCTATTGCAATGACTTTAATCAACTGGATAGCCGGTGCTATATACACAAAGGGATTTAAGCTCAAAGATAAAGCCACAATATATGGAATGGCACTTGTATTCCTGGTAATACTCTATAATTCTCCATCCGGACTTGTAATCTACTGGACGATGAATAATGTATTCTCACTTGTAAAGAATATCTTCTATAAGATAAAGAATCCGCTAAGGACACTTTACATAATCCTTGCAGCAAGCATTATCGCCCTTGACTTCTACCTGATTTTCATCCACAACGGGTTCATGCATAAGCGAATCCTTATGGCAGTTGTATTCTCTCTGCTCCTGCTTGCACCTCTTGTCGTAAAACTTGTCAACAAACTTATAAAAACTGCATTCCAGCCCATTATGAATAACAGCAAAGCCAGGCTTTCGCTTTTCATAACATCTTCGCTTGCCCTTGCTCTTCTGGCAGGCTTTGTAGTTCCTTCTTTTGTAATCAATTCATCCGCAGTTGAATTTGCTGATATTGATGGATGCGGTAACCCTCTTAATTTCCTTTACCTTTCAACTCTTCAGATGCTGGGTATGCTTGTTTTCTGGCCCTGCTGTGTTTATTTCTTGTTCCACGCAAGAATCCAGACTCTTATAGCAGTATTCTTCCCGACTGTCCTGCTGATTGCAATGATCGATGCATTCTGCTTTAACGGCACTTACGGAAACCTTTCTCGCCTTATAACTTTTGACTCTTCAATTACAGCCTCCCCGACTCCGCTAATATTGCTTAACTGCGCAGTCGTTCTTGCGGTAACGGCGATTCCTGCGGTTCTTCTTAAATTCAAGCAACCGAAAATTCTCAGTGCTCTTGTTTCCATTATTCTTATTGCAGAAGGTGCGATTTCAATTGTTCACATAAGCCAGATAAACGGTTCCTACAGAAATTACATAAAAAATCTTGCTTCCGATGTAAAAGAAGAAAAGAAAGCT
>JAFOSK010000029.1 GCA_017392945.1 Treponema sp. | reverse complement strand
GGCTATGAAAATTATGCCGAAAGCAAATATGTTCCCCTGTTCAGAATGGGAATTCTTGTTTAAAAAAATATAATTTTTTTTCTGAACTATCACTAACTGATAGACCGCCTGTGTTATAGTATATTCATGAGGTAAAGCAATGACATATTACGCAATAGATTTTGAAACGGCAAATAATTATCAGAATAGCGCATGTTCCGTTGGTCTGGTGCGCTTTGTGGACGGTGTGGAAAAAGACAGCGTTTATTCACTCATCAAGCCGGCAAAGATGTATTTTCGTCCGGATTTTACGGACATTCATGGAATCAGTTATGGGGATGTCCGGTGCAGCCCTTGCTTTCCAGAAGTCTGGCAGACTGTTGTGGAACCTTTCCTAAAATCATCAGGGGAAGAAAAAATCCATTTTGTGGCTCACAACGCTCAGTTTGACATGGGGGTAATCCGCGCTTGCTGCGACTATTTTGGCATGCCTTTGCCTGACGCTGATTATACATGCACGCTTCAAATAGCACGTAAAGCATGGAAGGAATTTGATTGCCATAAGCTCACCTATTTAGCCGAGAAGTTTGGAATCACATATAAAGCACACGATGCCCTTGACGATGCCAGAACCTGCGGAAAAATTCTTGCAATAGCAACCGAAAAATCAGTATGCAGCATAGAAGAATTATTCTTGCAGTATAAAAAAGATTTATGCCCTTATCAATAAGAATCAATTATTGCCGAATTGCCAAATGAAAAAGAACCGAATCGCCAAATGAAAATCAGCCGAATCACCAAACAAAAAGTTGACAAAACGCCAAACAGAATGTAAACTGTAGTTATGTATAGACCGCGAATTACAGACAATATCCTTGCCCGCAAGCTAAAAGGAAAAGGAGCTGTCCTTATCCAGGGGCCTAAATGGTGCGGAAAGACGACAAGTGCAGAACAGACGGCAAAAAGTATTTTGTATATGTCTAAGCCCGAAGATGTTAAAGCAAATCTTGCGGCTGCAGATATAGCCCCGTCAAAACTTCTGCAGGGAGAAACTCCGCGTCTGATAGATGAATGGCAGATTGCGCCGAAGCTATGGGATGCAGTTCGTTTTGAAGTTGACCATAGAAATACTGTAGGACAGTTTATTCTTACAGGTTCGGCAGTACCTCCTGAAACCGATGAAATATTTCACACAGGAACCGGCCGTTTTGCATGGATAAAAATGCGGCCTATGTCCTTGTTTGAATCCGGTGAATCATCTGGAGAAGTCAGCTTAAAGGAAATGTTCAATCAACCGGAAAAGCTTCTTGCTGAAAATAAAATAGAAAGCATTGATAGACTTGCATTTTTAATTTGTCGAGGAGGCTGGCCTGGAGCTATTGACATGGAAGATGACATTGCTCTTGAGCAGGCCTTAGATTATTTTGATGCAATTGTAAACTCAGATATTTCCAGGGTTGATAATGTAAAGCGCGATTCAGAACGAGCAAAGAGACTGATGAAATCTTATGCGCGGAATCAGGGCACACAAACTGCTTACACGGTTCTTCGTGATGATATTCTTGCAAATGATGCAGAGAGTCTTACTGAGGATACGGTTTATTCATATACAAATGCTCTTCGAAAGATTTTTGTAATTGAAGACATGCACGCCTGGAATCCTAACCTCCGCTCAAAAACTGCAATCAGAACTTCTGACACGCGCTATTTTAGTGACCCATCAATTGCAACAGCAAGCTTAGGCCTTGGTCCAAATGATCTTGTAAAAGATTTGAATACAATGGGTTTGTTCTTTGAAACCTTGTGTGTACGAGATCTTCGTGTTTATGCAGAAAGTCTTGATGGAGAAGTGTACCATTACCGTGATAAATCTGGCCTTGAATGCGATGCAGTTATTCATTTACGAAATGGTTCATTCGGTTTGATTGAAATAAAACTTGGAGGAGACCATTTGATTGAAGAAGGAGCCGAAAACCTTAAGAAGTTCAGGGATAAAATTGATACGAAGAAAATGAAAGAACCGTCATTCCTGATGGTGCTTACGGGAACTGGAAAATATGCATACCGTCGTGAAGATGGAGTCTATGTGGTGCCGGTGGGGTGTTTGAGGGATTAGAAAAGTTATGCCTGAACAATTGATAAAGTCAATATTGTGATGGACCAATATTATTAAATTCCAATCCCCCCCTCCCCCAAAATTTTCCCCACAAGCTCTTCTGTCAGCTTTTGGACGGAATGCAACTCGGCTTTTTCTTCGGCGGAGTATTGGGCTTGAAGCATGCGTACCAGGGCATCTTTTTTGCCTTGAACTTTTTCTATCCGGGCTTTAAGTTCTGCCTTTTGTTTTTTTAATCCGTCAAAGTAATCTTCTTTTTGCTGCGCGGTAAAATTTTCGCCAAGGGTGTATACGAGTTTTTTCTGGAGCTTGTTGCTTATTGCTGTAAGATTACGGCGGTTTGTGGCAAGGGCATTTTTGTTAAGTTCAATTTCTGAATCGATATTTTCAACCATTATTTCGCTGAGGCGACGAAGGCTTTGCGGTAGCTTTGTTGCATCATCAATTGTTTTCTGACGGTATTCCTGTAACTCTTCTGACTCTTTTTCCAGCGCTGACACTTCTTTTTCAAACTTCGCCTTTTTTTCTTCTGCGGTCTGAATCAATTCAAAGCTTTCGTCAATGATTCTTATCCGTTTTTTTAGGGGAAGCATTTCTGCTTCAAGCATGATGTCAGCCTTCATGTCCGCTGATTTTATGAGGTCAAATTTTAGCTCGGCAGGATTGATGTCTTCCACATTTAGTTTGTCGCCCCGGTAACTCCAAAGGGCATCGATTCTGCTCACCTTTTCATCGTGCTTCTGATAAATGAGGGAGTCGATTGAATTATACATGAGCGGATAAACGACATGAACTTTTTTCTGCCTGTTGCCCTGCCTCCAAAGCCGTCCTTCAACCTGTATCGGTTCTGTGGGATTCCAGCCTAACATGCAGTTGTACAGGACAAGAGTGTTGCCGTTCAAGTCCACGCCTTCGCTGATTGTTTCGGAGCCTATCAAAATCTTTGCAGTTTGAGCAGGGTCATTAAAGGCCGCCGTAATCCGCTGTTTTTGGAGTTCACTTGTGCCGGAGTTCATCATGACGATTGCTTTTGAAGGAATCCCCTTTTTTACAAGATATTGCTTTACAGAATTCGATTCCTTTACACCACGCGGAAGATAGATTATCTGACCGCATTCCGGACGCTGATTGTAAACTTCGAGTACAGTATTGCAAACCAATTGGAGCTTTGGCGAACTTTCCACCATCTTATCTGTATCTGGTATTTTGATACCGTCTCTTGCTGCATATTTTTCCTTTACAGTAGCGGGGGAAATCATGTTCATCCGAAGGTTGTTCATTCCCTTAAAAATGTCCCCAAGTGAACGTGTTAGGGCAATGCGTTCAATTTCACGCTTGCAGATTTTCTCTTGCAGTTCTGTCATTTCGATCTTAAGAACGTGAGTTTCTTTTTCCGGCCGCTTAATGTTTGCTTCGCCAGCATCAACCTTATCTATGTAGTTCTGAATAATCTGCTGAAGGGCATAAAGTGAACGGAAATTTTTCATCACCGTTTTCTGCACCAGTTGATTTTTATTGTTTACTGTCCACTCAAGTTTTATTTCTGCAAATTCGTTAAGGAAGTCATTTATTGTTTTGTAGCCCATTCTTAAAAGCTCTCTCCCGGCGACAAAAAGAAGCATGGAATAGATTTCCATAGGGGAATTGGTAAATGGGGTGGCAGTGAGGAAAAATACATTGTTACCATGATTATAAAAATGAATATAGTCAGTTAGCGCGAGCATCTTTATTGCACGTGAAGATGATGTGCCAAAACCGAGAGTTGAAAATTCCGTTGCGCGGCCAGAAGCTTTCCTTATAAGATTTTTATAGCGGTGGGCTTCATCCACAAGAACAAGATCGGCTCCAAGTGTTTTAAAAAGAACATATTCCTCAGACGGAAGGTCAGGTGGTACCATGAGTTCATTTTCCAGATGTTTCTGAGAAATCATGTTTCCGATTGTTACGCTTAGAGATCCTTGAATAAAGTCCTGATCATAATATATTTTTTCCAGGGCTTCTGCTGTGCAAATAGAAATTGAATTCTCCGGAAGCAAACACGTTTCTTTTCTGTCTAAAAAGATTGTCTTATTTTTTAATTCGAATATAACTTCTTTGTTCAGATTCTCAAGTTCATTGACTTTTACATCTGGAAAAAGTTCTTTTGTGTCATGTATCCATTTTGGATAGACAGCTTTTGGAACGATAATCAAGGGCCGTTTGCATTTTTTATGCTGCATTTGATGAACTACAGCGGCAATTCCAGTTGCAGTTTTTCCGACACCTACATCATAGGCAAGAAGTCCCTTTCCTTTTGTACATAGAAAGGCTAAACCTTTTTTCTGCTGTTTATGAAAGGCAAACTTCTTGCCGTCGAATTTCCCAGAAAAACCTTGAAGCGTGTAATCGAAGCTTTCGTAATCAACTGGCTCAAATGAATTGAAGTGTTCGTTCCAGGCATTTTCCACTTGCAGCTTTGTTTCTTCATCAAGACCTTCATGCAGAAATTTGTCAAATAGACGTTCTGCGGTTTCCATGCGAAGAATTTTAAGCATATCACATTCGGTTCCTGAAAAGCTTCTGTTTTCTAAGGAAATTCCTTCTGAATAATCCAAAATATCCTGCCATGATATTCCATCTGGAAATTCACTTTTTGATATTGGAGAGGAAAGCCAGTCTATTGAATCATAGCGAAAATCACCCGCAATCCAACGAAAGAATTTTAATTTTAATTCCCAGTCCACAATAACTGAATGAATTGAGAAGTGTATGTCTGCAATTGATTTTCTTTCCATATTGACCTCCTTTTACTCTGGAATATATGTTGCACGGTTATGGGCAATTTTCTTTATCCAGTCCTTGTGCCTTTCATAATCCCCTTTGTTTGTAATTATCCAAAGGACATCGATGATTCTTTTTGTATTGAACTCCGGAACTGCAGCCCAGCCGTCTGTAAAATAAATGAGTCCATCGTATTCCGGGTGTGAGCAGTAGTAATCCGCAGCAGGCTGAAAACTCGTACCTCCACGGCCAACGATTTTTACTTCGCTCTTTGCTTTCTTGAATGGAAGAGGATACTTTGTTTTTAATTCATGGTCAAACTGAATGACATCCAGTTTTTCTATTCCATATTTGAAGAACCTGTTTATAATGGAAAAGAAATTCATAAGGCTTCTGCTTGAAACCGAACCGCTTACATCCACTGCAACCAAAAGGTTTGTGGCAAGGTCATATCTGCTGCCCATAAATGCAAATCCAAAACGGCGGTTTGGCCGCATACGTGTAAGACGTCTTTTGCTCGAAAGAATTGAAGTCCTAAAAGCAGAGAGCATTTTTCTATAATCCATGGCAATTGTCTTGCTGGCTTTTATAAGCTCCTGCAAATTGCCTGATATGTTGCCCCAGGTATTTGATGATTCTGCAATTTCAATAAGATTGTTGATGGTGCAAGAAACTTCCTCGTCTTCTTCCCAAAGTGCGGAAAGTTGTTCGGCTTCTTCTGCATCCAACGATGTTTGATTTTTATTCTCAGGAGGAATTATACTCTCGCCTGAATCAGCGTTTTCTTCCGGTGGAGTTGAAAGTATTGCAAATATTTTATTATAGTACTCTTCAAAGCAGAGTCCCTCTTTAAGTGGCCATCTGTTAACACCAGCCAGTTTGCATTCTGTTTTATAACAGTCTGCAATCGTGATGTTGCTTGCATAAGCCAGAACCTTTCTGTTTGGGAATGTTGGTAGGCGCTGATAGGGATGTTTTAGGAGAATACGGAAAACCTCAATCTTAAGATACTCAGCGATAAGTTTATTTGGATAACCATCTATTATTGCAGGATTAAATTCGATTCTCTTTTTTCCTGTTCTGAAAGGAACTTGCATATTTTCATTTTGAGACAGTTCATGCGTGCAATATGCCGCAAAAATCAGGGGTTCGGTGAGAAACCAAAATTCGGTAATCTTCTTAATTCTCTCTTTTGCATCCATATCTTTCTCCAAAATCTTATTCATACTTGCTGTAGGCAGGCAGAACTCCGTTGTTTAATATTTCAAGTTCCCGCCAGCCAGGCATATATTGATTCAAAAGAGCGGCAAAATGCGGACCATGATTTGCCTGATCCAAATGACACAGCTCATGGAGAATAACGTATTCAAGGCATTCCTTTGGTTTGTAAATAAGGTTCTCGTTCAGCATGATTCTACCGGTTGACGGTCTGCACCAGCCCCAGGCACTTTTGCTCTTTCCTATGAACCAGCTTAAACACTTTAGGCCTGTAATCTTTTCCCATTTTGGAATAAGCTTTTCAATTTCTTCATGAAGGGATTTTTTCATTGAAGATTTTAGGAAATCCTTTTTCTGTTTTTCGCTTGATTTTCCCGGCATGGAAAGAATGATAATTTCACCTCTCTCTATAAAAAGTTTCTGATCGGAAGGGATGAAAATTACCCCATGTTGTTTTCCCCAGAGAATCTGTAGCTTCCATATTTTATGGCCGTTAAATTCCATCATATTGATTTTATGAACTCCGTAAGATTCTTATTAAGTTTTGGGCATCTTGTCATTATGAAGACAATTGCACCCGGATATCCGGATGATGAATAAAGGTTTACAAAATGAGCGGCCGCTTCACGAAGATTTTCGTCTTGCAAATAGTTGAAGTATTCATTCAAATTTCGTGTTATTGAAGGAAGTTCCGTCTTCTCGTAGGCTTCGCTTTCGATAAATCTGAAAATTGAATCATTTAGGGCTGCAATTTCCGGCGTTTTATATTT
>JAFOSK010000028.1 GCA_017392945.1 Treponema sp. | reverse complement strand
CTTAGCGATTTTACGGCAATGATTGAGAAGAAGATGCTGTGATTTTTTTGCTTAGATTCGTTCCTTCTCCTTTAAAAATGGTTCGCCGGTTTCCTTGTAGATTTCTATGTTGATTTTCATGATGTCGTAATCCATGTGGGAAATGTGGTTTTTTATGATTTTGTCGACGGTGGAATTTTCGTCGAAGAAATATCCTGCTCGGGCAAGGAGGTCTTCTGCCTGAAAAAGCGTAAGGCGGAGTCCTATTGCAAGTTGCAGGGCGGTTTCTTTTTTGGGGTGATAGTTTTTCTGACTGCTCCTTATTTTGGAAAAGGTCTGTTTGGTCATTCCGCAATTTTTGTAAATGAGGCTGGGGTTTCCTATGCCTCCCAGTGTTACGCAGCTAATGTAAAATTCTACTGCTTCCTGAAATGTCTTTTTTTCATCAAGTACTTTTGGGTTAACGGAAATGCTCATGTCTGCTCCGTTCTGCTGCAAAAGTTTTATTGCTTCCAGAGAGCCTGCGTAGGTGGCGTATACTAGGGCGCAAAATCCTTTGGAAGAATGAAGGTTTACATCTGCACCATAGGAAATTAGAAGGCTCATTATCTTTGTCTGGTTAAGAAGGGCTGCAAGCATGAGAGGAGTAATGCCTTCTGAGTTTCGTGAATCAGGGGGAGTTCCGCTTTCTAGAAGGGTTTTTACTACTTCATATTTTTCCAAGGCCACTGCCATCATAATGGGAGGCCAGTCACGCTTTACCATCGGAGCGAGCCTTGTATTGGCATCAAGCAGGCTATTGAGTTTTTCAATTATTGCTTTTGAAAGGTCTTCTAGAGGTGTAGCTTCTTTTGTCATAACTTAAATTCTACCATAAATGTTATGTGTTTGGTCAACTTACGGGCGACTTTTTGAAGTGCAAGGCGTTGACAATTTTATCCGATGATAGGGAATATAAAACAAGTTTATTCCCAACGCAAGGGAATGACTTTGCAATATGGTTTTGATAAAAGGACTGGTGGACGACTGGCTGGGAAAGAGGAACAGGGTGAATAGAATTATGATGCCATGACTCAAATGTGTTAAAGGGTTTTCGTTCCGACACTTTCCCTTACAAAAGAAAGTGCCAGAAAAATTATTGTCTTACTTACTTAAAATTTCCAGCTTACTCCCGCACGGATTGAAGATGACAACACTCCGAACATTCCCAAGTTCCAGTCTATGTTTGCGGATATGTGCTTGGTAAAGTCGTACTGTAGTCCCAAAAGAAAATTCAGTTTAAATCCTACTCCGGTTCCTGAAGAAGTTTCTGTTGTTACTATGGAGATTGGTACGGAAAAACCTACTCCAACTTTTGCGCTCAGGTTTTGAATGGCCTGAGGCATTGTCTGCGGAAAGTAATAGTTTTCCATAATCATAAGTCCAGGATTTATAACAAGGGCGCTTCCCCCAGGATAGTATATACTATTCGCATTACCAATCACGACGGGAACCTGTACTTCTGCACCCATTTTCAATATTCCAAACTTCTGCTCAATGACTACTGGCAACATAAGTCCAAAGGTAGGGGTAATTTCAAGGCCTGAAATACCAAGTAGAAAATCTTGTCCATGATACTTTAAGCGATTGGGAAAATCAGTAAAATAAGAACAGAAAAAATTCCCCTATTGCTCGAAAAGGTGATTTCTGATATAGTACAGTTTCAGTATGAAGACTGAACAGTGCATGTACATGACGATTCTCAAAACTTGCGTTTGCGGTTTTCATTTTTGTTTGTGATTTCAAAGGCGAATTCTTTTTTAGAATTCGCCTTTTTTATTGCGTTAGGGATTGTAGGGGCGGCGAAGCCGTTGCGAAGCAATGCAGCGATAGCGGAACCCCGGAAAGCCCGACCACCGCTTGTCGGTGGAAACGCCCCAAAAAATGTTTTTTATAGGAGTTATATATATGAAGAGAACAGACATTAACAAGGTACTTATTATTGGTTCGGGACCGATTGTTATTGGTCAGGCATGCGAGTTTGACTATTCGGGAACTCAGGCATGTAAGGCACTGCGCGAAAATGGCTATAAGATTGTATTGGTAAACTCTAACCCGGCTACCATTATGACCGACCCCGTTATGGCAGATGCAACATATATTGAACCGCTTAATGTTGAACGTCTTTCTCAGATTATTGAAAAGGAACGTCCTGATGCACTGCTTCCTAACCTTGGCGGACAGACTGGTTTGAACATGGCTATGGAATTGAACAAGGCAGGCGTTCTTGATAAGTACGGTGTTCAGGTTATTGGTGTAAACCTTGATGCTATTGAACGCGGTGAGGACCGTGAAGTTTTCAAGGAGACTATGAAGAGCCTTGGAATCGACACTCCCCGTTCTGGAATCTGTCACACGGTTGAAGGTGCAGAAAAGATTGCAGAAGAAATCGGATTTCCGCTGGTTGTTCGCCCGGCTTACACAATGGGTGGTCAGGGTGGCGGTTTCTGCTACAATGTTGAAGAACTGCGCACGATCGTTTCTAACGGTCTTGATTTGTCTATGACTCATCAGTGTCTTATTGAGGAATCTATTCTTGGCTGGGAAGAACTTGAAGTTGAAGTTGTCCGCGATGCAAAGAATCAGATGATTGCAATCTGTTTTATTGAAAACATTGATGCTGTTGGTGTTCATACCGGTGACTCTTTCTGTTCAGCTCCGTTCATGACAATTGATAAAGAACTGGAAGAAAAACTTAAGACCATGGCATTTAAGATTGTTGAATCAATCGGTGTTATCGGTGGTACTAACGTTCAGTTTGCACACAATCCTAAAACAGGTCGCGTTGTTATTATCGAAATCAACCCACGTACCAGCCGCTCTTCTGCACTTGCTTCTAAGGCTACCGGTTTCCCCATTGCACTTATTTCTGCAAAGCTTGCAAGCGGAATGACACTCGACGAAATTCCTTACTGGCGTGATGGAACCCTCGAGAAGTATACTCCGGGTGGAGCTCCTGATGGAGACTATGTTGTACTTAAGTTTGCACGGTGGGCATTTGAAAAGTTCCGCGGTGTAGAAGATTCACTTGGTACAAGCATGAAAGCCGTTGGTGAAGTTATGTCTATCGGTAAGACATTTAAGGAAACATTCCAGAAGGCTATTCGTGGTTTGGAAAACGGACGCAGCGGTTTGGGATTTGCAAAAGACTTTAACAGAAAGTCAGCCGATGAACTGTGCGAAATGCTTAAGACTGCAAGCAGCGAGCGCTACTTCCAGCTGTACGAAGCAATCCGTAAGGGTGTATCACTCGATAAACTGTATGAAATCACTTACGTAAAAAAATATTTCCTTGAACAGATGAAAGAGCTTGTTGATCTTGAAGAAGAAATGCTTAAGACACCGGGACGCGTTCCTGCAGATGAGCTTCTTATCAAAGCAAAGAAAGACGGATTCAGCGACAAGTATCTGTCAAAGATTCTGAAGGTAAGCGAAAAAGCAATCCGCGACAGACGCAAGGAACTTGGTGTAAAAGAAGCATGGCTTGCAGTTCCCGTAAGCGGTGTAAAAAATGCTAACTACTACTATTCTACCTACAACGCAGAAGACAAATCTGTTGCAAGTGACAACAAGAAAAAGATTATGATCTTAGGCGGTGGTCCTAACAGAATCGGTCAGGGAATTGAGTTTGACTACTGCTGCTGTCATGCCGCTATGCAGTTAAAGGAAATGGGATACGAAACAATCATCGTAAACTGTAACCCGGAAACTGTTTCTACTGACTACGACACTTCTGATAAACTGTACTTTGAACCGGTTACCACAGAAGATGTGCTTCAGATTTACGAAAAGGAAAAACCGTTTGGAGTTATTGTTCAGTTTGGTGGGCAGACACCGCTTAACATTGCACGCGAACTTCAGGAAAACGGCGTAAACATTCTGGGAACATCTATCGATTCAATCGACATTGCAGAAGACAGAGACCTGTTCCGCCACATGATGGAAAAACTGAATATCCCCATGCCTGAAAGCGGAATGGCAATTGACTTTAATGAAGCAAAAGCCTGTGCTGATAAGATCGGCTATCCGATTATGATTCGTCCTTCGTTTGTTCTTGGTGGACGCGGAATGGAAGTAATCTATGACGAAGCAACTTTGAAAGAATACGTTGAAAAGGCCGTTGGTGTAACACCTGACCGCCCGCTTTTGATTGACCGCTTCTTAAAGAATGCACTTGAATGTGAAGCAGATGCTTTGGCAGACAGTACACACGTTTACATTCCTGCTGTTATGGAGCATGTTGAACTTGCAGGTATTCACTCAGGAGACAGCGCTTGTATTATTCCGCCGGTATCAATTCCCAAAGATAATCTTGCAACCATCAAAGAGTACACAAAGAAGATTGCAGAAAGTCTTCACGTGTGCGGCCTGATGAACATGCAGTATGCAATTGAGGATGGCAAAGTTTACGTAATTGAAGCCAACCCTCGTGCAAGCCGAACAGTTCCGCTTGTTTCAAAAGTTTGTGATACACAGATGGCCCGTCTTGCAACACGCATGATGCTTGGGGAATCACTTGAGTCGCTTGGACTTAAAGACAAAAAGATTCCTTACTACGGAGCAAAAGAAGCAGTGCTGCCGTGGGCTCGTTTCCCTGGCGTAGATCCAATCTTAGGACCCGAGATGCGTTCAACAGGTGAGGTACTGGGAATTGCTCAGGACTTCCCGCTTGCATTCTACAAGGCACAGGAAGCAGCCGGCAGTGAACTTCCGCACGCACCTGCAGCATGGGAAAACAAAAAAGTTCTGATGAGCCTTTCAAACAAAGAAGGTCAGAAAGAACAGGTACTGCTGATTGGAAAGACACTTAAGTCGCTTGGCTTTACACTGGTAGGAACTCAGGGAACTGCAGATTTCTTTAACTCAAACAACATCAAGTGCGATGTGGTAAACAAGATTGGTGCCGGTCGCCCTGATGTAGTCGACATGATTATGAACAAGGATGTCTGCCTGGTAGTCAACACACCAAAAGCAAAACGCAACTACGCCGAAGACAGAAAGACAATCCGCAAGGCATGTCTGAAGTACAAGGTGCCGTACATCACCACACTTGCAGGAGCAGTTGCTGCAGTTAAGGGAATCGAAGCAGTAAAGAATGGTAACGGTGGAGAAGGTGGAGTTAAGAGCCTCCAGGAATATCATGCTTTGATTAAGTAAGTGATGAATCATCACGGTGGTTGAGCTTGTCGAAACCACCATAAAACAATGAAGCCAATCTGATTAATTTCAGGTTGGCTTTGTTATATATAAAAAATTATTTGTCTTCCAGTATTTTATCAAATGTTGCAGAAAAGAATTCTTTGACATAATCTCCAATTTCTTTTTCTCGTGATTTTAGATATTCAATCATTTTTTGTCTATCGTCTATTGTGTTTGAAGATATTTCTGTCTCTGGTATGAAAAGTAGATATTCTTCTAAATGCAACGCATTTGCTATTTTTTCCAATGTTTTATCACTTATCCAAGTCTGTCCACATTCAATGTTTGCTATATAAGTGTTTGAAACTTCT
>JAFOSK010000027.1 GCA_017392945.1 Treponema sp. | reverse complement strand
CTTCCGTCATTTACCTGAATAAATACTAAGTTTTTTGAGTCGCGAACTGTGCGTACCCAACCGCAGACAGTAACTTTCTGTCCTTCTGGTTTTGTTGAAAGTAATTGTGAAATTAATGTTGGAACCATAAGGTTCACCTCCTGTATAAGAAATGCAAATGTTTTTCTATATTATCTATTTGCAGGCGGTTCTTCAAGATGTGGAAAAGGTTGTTTTTTATAATAAGGGCGAGACGGGAGACAGGAAATGCCGTGCGGCATTTCCTGTCTCCCGTCGGGCTTTTCGGGGCTACGGTTTTCACCTTCGACCAGGCTTCGCCTGTTTTCGCAAAACTGTATCCAGTTTTGCTCACCCCTACAATCCCTCTCGCGCTTATCACCATTTTTGTACTGTTGAATTTTATATGCAGGGGAAGAGGGTTCATGTTTTATAAGTATTCAGGAATCAAATTTCTTTATGAATTTTTAATTCTTATGATAAGAATCGATTCTTCTCTGCGTTGACCATATTTTAAAAATATTCTATATTGAAGCTATGATTAAGACATTACTACTTCTATTATCAAGTTTTTCTCGATAGCCGTTTTAGGTAAGTAGTGGTGTAATCTATTAAACAATGAATTACAGACCTGCCTTGAACGGCGGGTCTTTTTTTATATGAGGTGCAATATGAAAGTTTCTATGAATCCAAACGGGAAGTACAGACCATTCGAGGCGGTTCCGATTAAGAATCGTACTTGGCCTAACAAGACTATTACAAAGGCGCCGCTCTGGTGTTCGGTTGACCTTCGCGACGGGAACCAGGCCCTTATTAATCCTATGGGCGTTGAACAGAAACTTGAATTTTTTGACCTTCTTGTAAAAATCGGTTTTAAGCAGATTGAAGTAGGTTTCCCTAGTGCCAGCGACACTGAATTTAATTTTATGCGCCGTCTTATCGAAGAAAATCACGTTCCGGAAGATGTAACTTTGCAGGTTTTGTGTCAGGCCCGGGAAAAACTTATTAAGCGTACTTTTGAAAGCCTTAAGGGCTGCAAAAAGGCAATTTTCCATCTCTACAATTCGACAAGTCCTGCTCAGCGAAAGTATACTTTCAATAAGTCAAAAGAAGAAATCAAGCAGATTGCAATTGATGGTATCCGCTGTGTAAAAAAATGTCTTTCCATGAGCGAAGGAACAGAAATTCAGCTGGAATATTCACCTGAAAGCTTTTCAACTACAGAAATTGACTATGCTCTGGAAGTTTGTGAAGCCGTAAAAAAGGAATGGGGCTGTTCTGCTGACAACAAGGTAATCTTGAACCTTCCTACAACCGTTGAATGTGCTCTTCCTAATCAGTTTGCTGATCAGATTGAATATTTCTGCCAGAACATCAGCGACCGTGAAAATGTGATTATTTCTTTGCATAACCATAATGACCGCGGTGAAGGTGTTGCCCAGTGTGAACTCGGACTTTTGGCCGGAGCAGACCGTGTAGAAGGATGTCTCTTTGGTAACGGTGAACGCACCGGAAACCTTGATATCGTAAATGTCGGCATGAACATGTATACACAGGGCGTAGATCCTGAACTCGACTTTACAGATATGCCTATGCTTGTTGAAGCATATACACGCCTTACTGGTATGCCAATCCATCCACGTACTCCATATTCCGGAGAACTTGTATTTACTGCATTCAGCGGTTCTCATCAGGATGCAATCCGCAAAGGTATGGCTGCCCGCGTAAACATGAAGCCAAATGATTATTGGGATGTTCCGTATCTTACATTTGATCCGCATGATATTGGCCGTCAGTATGAGGGAATTATCCGCATTAACAGTCAGTCTGGAAAAGGTGGAGCAGCCTTCATAATGGAACAGGACTACGGAATTGTTATGCCGAAGGCGATGCATCCTGTATTCGGAGAACTTATTAAAAATGCCGCAGATAAGGCTCAGCGTGAACTCCAGCCTAAAGAGATTTATGCAGTCTTTGAAGGAGCCTGGCTTAAAACAAAGAGTCCTCTTAACGTAATTGAAATTACAGAGCGACATATTGAAGGAGAGCGCGGAAGTGAAGCTCCTGAACAGGTTGCAGGAATGGCCACTTTAGAATGGGAAGGAAAACAGTTTGCTGTTGCAGCAAATGGTAACGGTCCTCTCGACGCCTTTGTAAATGCCCTCAAGCAGACTCCGGCTCCTAAGTTTAATATTACAAACTTTAGTGAACATTCCATTGGTACAGGTAGTGATACTTGCGCTATCGCGTATGTTCAGATCACAAAAGAAGACGGAACTCAGGTCTGGGGAGTTGGAAAAAGTTCCAGTGTTGGCCGTGCTGGTATTGCAGCTGTTGTTAGTGCCTTGAATTTTAAGGCATAGCATCTTGAGATTTTTTTATCTTTTGTAAGTTTTATGCTCCTTTTAAGAATCTGTATTCTTTCGGGAGCATATTTTTTAATTAATCTTGGAACTTTTCCGGAAGTTTTATTTTATGAAAGGTTGTTTTTCTTTTCGGGTATTGGCATTTTCCTTGATGCTCTTTTCTTTATTTTTTTTCTGTAATTCCTGTGCAGGAGTAGAAAAATCCGACAGAACGGATGCAGTTGCCGCCATTTTTCTAACTGAAAACTATAGAAGTTCATCGTTTATGCATGGTTTTGACGCTTCCATGGTCTATGAAATTGAAGAAAATGGCGGTGTGTATCGTGATAAAAATGGAAATGCCTCTGATATTTTTGGTCTCTTAAAGAAGTACGGAGTAAACTGGATTCGTCTGCGGTTATGGCATACGCCGGATATGGATGACGTTAATCTTTCTGGTCACAATGATCTTGCGCGGACTGTTGAAATTGCAAGGCGTATAAAAGATTCAGGCTTAGGCTTTTTACTTGATATTCATTTTTCTGACACATGGGCTGATCCTGGTAATCAAAAGTATCCGGCGGCATGGGACTCTGTTTCATCAGTAGAAGAATTAAAGAATTTAGTTTCAGATTATACAGCTCATGTGCTGACTTCATTGAAAGAAGTGCCTCCTGATATGGTTCAGCTTGGCAACGAAATAAATCCGGGTTTTCTTGTAACTGCAAGCGGTGCAGCTTCTGTAGAAGATTTTGCAAAGATTTCCTGTTCATCATATAAAAGCGATGAAACTGTTAAGAATTTTATGGAAGTTTATTATTCTGCCTCGGAAACAGTAAGAAAAATTTGTCCGGATGCAAAAATCATGGTTCATCTTTCAAGTGATAAGGGTGAAAGTCTTAGATGGTGGTTTCAAAAATTTAAAAAAATAGATTTTGACGTTATTGGCATAAGTTATTATCCTTTTGAAAATCATGGGACACAGAAGGAACTTGAACAGAATATTGCGGAACTGAAAGCGAATTTCAACAAAGATGTTGTTGTCGTTGAAACTTCATGGGCATGGACAACCGGCTGGAAAGATGAAAAAACAAATGTCTTTTATACGGAACAAGAGAAAGCCGGTGCAGAAAAACTGACTGAATTACGGACTTCGGGGGGTACTGCAGCTGCCACAAAATACGGGCAGAAAGCTGTGCTTGCTTCAATTATAGAATCCTGTAAAAGAGCTGGCGGAATCGGTGTTTTTTATTGGGGCGGTGACTGGATTTCATGTGATAATGTTCTGAGTTCATGGGAAAACCAGGCTCTCTTTGACTTTGAAGGAAAAATTACCCCTGCAGCTGAAGCTTTTCTTGAAAATTAAGTAAATTTGATAAAGTGGTTAAGATTAAAAAAATTTGATATAATTTTTTTTATGAGAAGAAAAAAGTATACCGCAGTTGTAGTTGGCACTGGCCGGATAGGTTTTACGCTTGGTTTTGACAGAAAGCGGGAGCAGCCTGCCAGTCATACTATGGCATTAAAGGCTAACCGCCGTATAAAACTTATTGCTGGTTGTGATACTGACCGTGCAAGGCTTGAGCATTGGGGGAATTATGTCCACGGAACAGCGCTCTGTCCTGATGTAGCAAATCTTTTTGCGTCTCATAATCCGGATATCGTGACTGTTGCAGTAAACGAAAGCTATCATCTGCAATGTGCTGTAAATGCAATAAATGCAAAACCCCGTCTTCTTATTCTGGAAAAACCTGTTGCCCTTAATATGAAAGAAGGTCGGGAACTGCTTTTTGCAGCAAAGACTAAACAGGTTCCTGTTCTTGTAAATCATGAACGTCGTTTCGCTGACGATTACATTCTTGCTAAAAAATTTATGAGCAGAATCGGTAAAATTCAGACTGTTAATGCCCGTCTTGATTCCGGCCTTTATGTCTATAATCCTGAAAAAGAGTCATCCGGTGAATACAGTCTGCTGCATGACGGGACGCACCTTGTGGATATAGTTCAGTTTTTGCTTGAAAAAGATGATTTTGAGCCAGAGAGTGAAACTCCTCTTCTTGTTACTCCGAAACTTTCTGCAGTTTATTATGATCGGGAAAATCCCTCCATTGTAAGGAATGCAACCGTTCATTATAAAAGTGAACTTTGCAATGACATTAATCTTTTCTTTAGTGGACGCAGCCGTTATTTTGGTTTTGAAGTTGAAGTAATTGGAACCGAGGGCCGCTTTAAAATCGGAAATGGAATTCATGAATTTTATACGCGCCAGGAATCAAAATTATATTCCGGTTTTTATTCGCTTCTGCCGGATAAGTCTGTAAGAATTCCAAAGAAAACGGGGTATTTTTCTAACATGGTGCAGAATGCGGTTGATTTTTTGGACGGCAAAGCTCCTCTGAAATCTACGCTTCAGACAGGATTACGGGCGCTTTCAGTATTGGAAGATATTAAAAATATCCTTTAGAGTAAAAGAAGGCATATTTATGAGCAAAAAGTTTTTAATTATAAAAATGTTTTTTATGGCTGCGCTGGCAGCGGTGAAGATTTTTTTTGTTTTTGCAGAAGAAAAACTTATTAAGACAGAGCCGTGTATATATCAGGAGGTTTATGTTATATCTTCGGCTGCTGAATATAAGTCTGATATGGATTTTAAGTTCTGCCGTGATGATCTGAAACATCTTTGTTATCTGCTTTCTACTGGGTATGCAGGCTATCCGGAGATGGTTCAAAAAGGTTTTAGAATTGAAAACTTTACAGAAGATGTGCTATCTGGTTTGAATCCAAAAAATAATTCTATTACTACAGATACTTTTTTAGCTCAGATTGCTTTGAATTTAAAGCCTTATATCAGAGACCGGCATTTTTTATTGATTAATAATGGTAATGCTACTTATATTCAGAATAAAAAAATTGTTTACTGGTCTGATATTTATCTTGAAAAGAAAGATAAAAATTTTTTTGTAAAAGACGGAAAGGGCATTGTAGAAAACGGAGTGCATTATTCAACCGATTTTGAAACTTTGTTTTATTATCCCTTGAAAGGGGAAAATGTTTTCAGGCTCGGCTTTCTAAGCTCAGAACCAATAGAAAAAAAAGAATTTGAATTTAACGGAAAAAATGTTTCTGTTCCTCTTTATGATGACGAATCTATTGCTGAACTTCCGATTAAGTACAAAGAAATCGAGACTCCTGATTCTGCTTACCTCTGCATGAATTTTTTCCGACTTCCTGATTATAACACTGTTCAATATAACGGTGCTGAAGTGATGTTTGAAAAATTTATAGAATGCGGAGAAAAGTTTGTTAATAAGAAGAATATTGTAGTTGATCTGCGGGGAAATAAAGGAGGATGGCTTTATCCTTCCTTTGGGTTTTATTCTTTTTTATATACGGGAAGAGATATGCGGCATTATCTTTTCGAATGCCGTATCGAAGATTTTATGAATTATGATTTTCTGTATTCTCCAGCTTATGTCCTTCATTATTATAATTTAGCTTGTATTTATAATTGGAATAATAAAAATGATTGGTGTAATGAAAAAATTGAGATGAGAAAATCTCCTGTTAAAAAAATATATATAAATAATCCAAGGGAAATTGATTATTTGTATGAACCTAAAAAATTTAACGGAAAGCTAATTCTTTTAATTGACAGGAAAACTGCCAGTGCAGGTGAACATGCTGTTCTTTTTGCAAAAAGGATTTTCGGTGATGAGAATGTTATAGTGGTCGGGGAAAATTCAATGGGATGTGCTTCTTATTCTGCTGGTATTAGATTAAAACTTCCGTGTTCAAAAATTGTTGTTTCTTTTTCTCCGATGAAGATGCATGAAATGGATAGTTTTGATTTATGGAATGGGGAAAATACGGGGATTTTCCCAGATTATTGGTCTACTAGAGAGGATCTGAATGAATTGATTTATTCTATTACACAGGATGAAGAATTTAGAGTTGAACTAAAATCTATAGGATTGAATTACTTATAAAAAAAAGCCCGCGCATTGATGAAGCGCAGACCTTTTTTGTTTATTATGTATCTTTGAAGAACCTTTGGTTCTTCGCTGTGCTAGGGCTGTCTAAAAGTTCAGTGTCTGCGGTCATTGAACTTGTCGAAATGACCATTTAAACTATATATGGTGGTTTCGACAGGCTCAACCACCGTTTTTGGACAGCCACAGATTCTTTTTACTCAGCGTGAATGCTGGTATTTCAGCTACAAAAATGCGTCCGTGCATTTTTGTATCTTTGAAGAACCGTACGGTTCTTCTCTTTTCTGCGCAATCCATGCGCAGATTCTTTTATTCAGCATGAATGCTGGTATTTCAGCTACAAAAATGCGTCCGTGCATTTTTGTATCTTTGAAGAACCGTACGGTTCTTCTCTTTTCTGCGCAATCCTTGCGCAGAGTTGGTTATTCAGCATGTATGCTGGTATTCTTTACTACTACGTCGTGGGCGCCACCTTCGCGGATTGAGGCTGGGCTTACGAGGGTAATCTTTGCTTTTTCCTGAAGTTCAGGGATTGTGACTGCACCGCAGTTACACATCGTGTGAATTACCTTGCTTGTCGTAAGGTTTACGTTGTCGTGAAGGCTTCCTGCGTAAGGAACATATGAATCTACACCTTCTTCAAATGCCATTTTCTTGGCACCGCCAAGGTCATAGCGCTGCCAGTTACGTGCGCGGTTTGAGCCTTCGCCCCAATATTCCTTTACGTAGTTGCCGTTCACAATAAGCTTGTTTGTTGGAGATTCATCAAAGCGGGCAAAGTAGCGGCCGAGCATTACGAAGTCCGCACCCATTGCAAGTGCAAGAGTAATATGGTAGTCATGAACAATACCGCCGTCAGAACAGATAGGAATGTAAATGCCTGTTTCCTTGTAGTATTCGTCACGTGCGCGTGCAACATCTATTGTAGCAGTTGCCTGTCCTCGTCCAATACCTTTCTGTTCACGTGTAATACAGATTGAACCGCCGCCAATACCGATTTTTACAAAGTCTGCACCGGCTTCTGCAAGGAAACGGAATCCTTCTGCGTCTACAACGTTTCCGGCTCCAACTTTTGCATTCGGCCATTTTGCGTGAATGTCTTTAAGTGCGCGTGCCTGCCATTCTGTAAATCCTTCTGAAGAGTCAAGAGTCATTACGTCTACTCCTGCGTCAAGAAGAGCCGGAACCCGTTCCATATAGTCACGGGTGTTAATTCCCGCACCTACGATATATCGCTTCTGGCTGTCCAAAAGTTCAAGGGGATGTTCCTCGTGGCTTGCAGCATCCTTTCTGAAAACGAGGTACTGAAGGTTTCCGTTTGAATCTACAATAGGGAGCTGATTGATTTTGTTTTTCCAGATAAGGTCATTTGCTTCTTCAAGTGTAATTCCAGTTTCTGCTTTTACAAGGTCGCCAAGAACAGTCATGTAATCCTGGACTTTTGCACCTGCGGGACAGTGGTCAAGACGGAAGTCACGTTCTGTAATGATTCCAAGAAGTTTTCCGTTGTGCTCTCCGTTATCTGTTACGGCTACAGTCGAATGTCCTGTTGCTTCGATTTTTGCAACAAGTTCTGTAAGCGTCTGATCTGGGCGGATGTTTGTATCACTTGTAACAAATCCGGCTTTATACTGCTTTACGCGTGAAATCATGGCAGCCTGATTTTCGATTGTCTGAGAACCGTATATAAAGCTGATTCCGCCTTCCTTTGCAAGTGCAACTGCAAGTGTATCGTTAGAAACTGACTGCATTACAGCAGAAACCATAGGAATGTTCATTGTAAGAGGACATTTTTCTCCGGCTTTTTTGTTGTATCGTACGATCGGAGTCTTTAAAGAAACATTTGCCGGAATGCAGTCCGGTCCTGTATAACCCGGTACAAGAAGGTATTCATCAAAAGTGTGTGAAGGTTCACTGAAAAAGAAAGCCATGATTTTCTCCTGTAAAAATTAATTTCCAAAATTATAATTGCATGATTATAGATTAATATAATAGGAAAATCAACAGGTTTTCTGATATAGAAGTCCTGATAGATGTTCAAGATTCCGGTATGAATTTCTTTGACATAATCTTAGAGAGGAGGTTACAATTTTATGGTAGTGTTTATTCAATGTCATTGGGGGGGGCGGTTGGTTGGATTCAAAATGCACCATTGTACTTTCATTATGACAAGAACTTTGACAGACTAGACAGCAGTTCAATGAGCGTAACTTAATGACGTTGGTATTTTTATTTACGTTGAGGAGGCGTGATAAAAAGTACTTCCGTGTACTTTTTATCACATGCAGATTTTGCCGTCGGCAAAACTGCGATATCGTGCCTCCTGCACGACCGCTAACGCGGAGTTTTATGGGAGAGATATATGAAGAAACAAATTTCACTATTAGCTACAGCGGGGGTTATGGTTGCGGTATTGTCCATATCGCTTGCTTCCTGTAAACAAAGTGAAGATGTTACAAACATCATTAATCTTAATAATAATGTCGCTGAGTCAAAAACGAAAACATTTGATGTTGTTGTAGAAGAGCTTACTTCAAGAACTGTTGACTTAGCGGATTCTAGCACAACTATAACCTTGGGCTTTAGACAAGGAAAAGAGGATATTCCATATGTAAATCTGACATCTGAATTTCTGAAGGCACATCTTGACCACAATTTTGGCATTTCAGAAATAAATGCAGGTACAAAATCGGTAACGATTACAAATAAGGACCGGAATAATACAACGGCAGAATTTGATTTAACAACGCACGCTCTTATTTTTAAGAATTATGATTTATTTTTCCAGAAATCATCTAAAGTTTATATGGATCCGTCAGATGTTGAACAAATTGCAAAAGATGCGGGAGAAGAAAAAACTTATCTTGAAATAACTGATTTTTCAAATATTGCCGGTCAGTCGGTGGCTCTTGATTGGAGTACACAGGATATCGGGGTTATTCTCTGTAAGAATGCAGACGGTTCTTATGATCTTGCAATTCCTCTTCAAATGTTCAATGACGTTTTCTTATCTCCTTCCGGTGACCATTTTGTTTACAATGGAAATAAGGTTTTTAAAACAGAAAGTCTCGGGAAAGAATCTATCAAAAATGAATACTATGATTCTTCTTATTCAGGAAAAAAAAGAAGCGAAGCTATGGCTAAATTCTGTTATGACGAGCTATGCTTGAATTTTGATTTTAACTATGGACTTAAAGAAATTCACGGCATAGAAAAATTCCTTGATTTTGACAATTATTTTGCCAATGCAGGTATTAAGAATGATTTAATGAGTACAGATCCTGCAACTTTTGCTAATGCTCTTAAAGATGTGTGTGAATTTTATTTTGGAGATGGTCATTCAAATTATATTAGAAATTCACCTTATTTGGGTTCGGATGCTTCAATAATCAAGGGAAACCATACCTTTACACAGAGGATTAAGCTAAAAGGGGAGTTTGCGAAATACAAGAATGCCAGAGATTCTGTATATTCTGGTGGTGATCTTCCGGGTTATGAACTTTCTTTGGACGGTAAAACAGCGATTGTTCGTTTTGATGAATTCTCTCTTAATGAATCAGCGTTAAGTAAATCTGCCAGAAAAAACTTTGGTGATAAGCTTATCAGTGACGATTTATTAAAAAAATATGTAAATTATAGTGATGCTAATAAAACTCAGCATACTTATGAATCTACTTACGATACTGTAGCATTTATTTATGCTATTAACAGAACAATTAAAGAATATGATGCCGCTCACCCAGAAGCGAAAATAGAAAATATCGTTCTTGATATGTCATGTAATGGGGGTGGGGCAAATCATTCTGCTTGCTTTGTTCTTGCATGGATGCTTGGCTCGTGTACTTTTGATTTTACTAACCCAATTACTGGGGCAAAATGGTCTATTTCCTATAAGGCCGATGTTGATATGAATGGAACTGCCGGTGAAGATTCTGATACGGTAAAAGACAAAAATCTCTTCTGTCTCATTTCTCCTTGCAGTTTCTCCTGTGGAAATATGGTTCCTGCAATGCTCAAGGCTTCTAACCGCGTAACAATTCTCGGCGTAACATCAGGCGGAGGTTCGAGCTGTGTTCAGATGTCAAGTGCTGCAGATGGCACAATCTTCCGTATGTCCAGCAAGAATGTAATGAGTATTAACAAAAACGGTTCAAATTATGACATCGACAAGGGGGTTGACCCTCATTATTACATCAATGCTCCAGAAAAATTTTACAGCATATCGATCATTAATAATCTTGTAAAAAATATCAACTCGGGAACACTTAATGTGAATTAGTTAATGCTATTAACTTTGCCTTGGTTGTGGTTCGACAAGCTCCGCAACCAAGGCTACTGTTGCAGAGCCTGTCGAAGTATCGAAAACACTTGCTTAGGGGAGTTGCTTTAGAAGCATATACAAAGTTTCGACAAGCCCTTTGACATGCTCGGGAATCGCTCAATGTCCGTAATTTGACGGCATTATGTAAATTGGATTTAATTCCGTGGCGTGCACATATCCAGTGCTGCGTTGTATTCGATTGGTTTTGACCAGACGTAACCCTGGATAAAATCGCATTTGTATTTGCGTAGAATATCCAGCTGCTGTTCGCTTTCTACACCTTCGGAAATTACTTCGCAGTTCATGATGTGCCCCATATTTATGATGGTGTTTACCAGGTTTCGTTTCTTCTGGCTGCTTTCAATTTCATCGATAAGGCTTTTGTCAATCTTGAGCAGGTTTACAGGAAGATTCATTACCTGTGCAATAGAAGTGCAGCCTGTTCCGAAGTCGTCAAGGGCAATCTGAACTCCAAACTCCCGAAGTTTTGTAATATTTCGTGTAGTAACCTTCAGTGATTCAACAAAAGAATATTCTGTAATTTCTATTTCAAGGCATTCCGGCGGGAAATCTGCTTCTTCTATCATTTTGATGACTTTTTCGGCAAATCCCTGTGAAGAAATGTTTTTTGCAGAAACATTTATAGAAATCGTGCATTTTTCCTTGCTATCGGCAAGCAGTGCCTTTGATTCCTGGATTGCTCGTTTTAAAACATAATCATCAATTTTCAATATGAGGTTCGATTTTTCTGCAGCTGGAATGAAGATTCCCGGGCTTACGATTGAACCATCCGGTTTTTTGCAGCGGATAAGGGTTTCAAAACCACGGAGCTTCTTTTCTCCAAGTGTAAACTGAGGCTGATACATAAGGTAGAACCAGTCGTTTTCAAGACTTTCGTTTATAAGAATTTCTGCATCTTTCAGATTCTGTTCTTCATTTTCAAGCTCGTCATTGTACACGCAGATTTTCATGTCAGGCTGCTTTTGTGCATAGGTAAGTGCCAGGTCGGCATGTCTTATTATGGAATCAAAATCTTTTGAATTGTCTGGATATTTTGAAACTCCGATTGCAAACTTATATCGAACGGTTTGTTCTTCTGTAAGAGATTTATTTAACGTGTTTGAATACGAAATATTTACCGGTTTGTCTTCCAGACTTATTATTTTTTTTAGGGTTGTTTCAACATCTGATTTCTCGTCAAAAATGATCATAAAAGTAACGCCTGTCATACGGAACAAAAGGTCATTTTTGCTTATTTGTGCTGTTAAGAAACTTGCGGCTTTTTTTAATATATCGTCACCAACCTGAATTCCAAGCGTATTGTTGATGCTCTTAAAATTCATGATTTCTATGTAGGCGAGGGTAAAAGGTTTTTCCTGTTTGAATTTATCCTGGAGAGTATAGATAAAATTGCGGCGGTTTTTTAATCCTGTGAGGGAATCCGTAAAACTTGCCCTGTATGTTCGTCTATAAAAGCGAGCTATAATAAGCAGAGTCATAATTGAGGCTGCGCAGGAAATAAGCCCTGGAAGTGAATTAAGCGAGTGGGATTTCTTGATTGAGATTATATTAAACAGCGTTTCCAGCAGGATTATTGAAAAACCTATTATTGCGCCTATGTTGCAGTCTACAAAAACCATGAGGTAGCAGATGAACGCGGAAAGTGAAGCCAGAGCTCCTACTACACCAAGATATGAAATTTTAAAAATTCCGACTTCAATCGACAGACCGGGGTTACGGGAAAAGAACTTCATCCCGAAGATTAATAAAATACATGCATTGATACAAATTGCAAGTTGAAGAATTTTCTTTACAGATTTAGTCATCTCTAAATATCCTGAAAAATTCAATCATATTAAATTTTACAACGATAATTCTCTCATTAAATTAATGAGTTGTCAAATTTTTATTCAAGTCATTTGTATTGTTCGGGGGGGGGTAATATGTATAGTATTATAATATAATGTAATTCCTTTTGCGGTGGTTGAGGTTGTGGTCCTTGAGCCTGGTCGAAGGGTCGAAACCACTTGTTAAGGAAGTTGCTTTCGCAACATGAACAGATTTCGACAAGCTCAATGACCGCTTGATAAATATATAATTATTTTAGTTCATTGAGCAATTTTTATCTTTGTGATATTATCGGTGAGTAAAAACACTTGTGATTTTGCGGTGCTTCTACAAATTTTTTAGATTTAAGATTTTCGCTCGGCGATAATTGAGGTACACGATGAACGTTGTTGTAATGGGAGCCCAGTGGGGTGACGAAGGAAAGGGCAAGATTGTTGACTATCTTGCACAGGATGCTAAATATGTCTGTCGTTTTGCAGGTGGAGCAAATGCAGGTCACACAATCGTTGTTGATGGCAAAAAGTACGCTTTGCACCAGGTTCCTTCTGGAATTCTCTATCCTAATAAATCTGTAATTTTGGGTTCTGGTATGGTAATTGAACCTGAAGCTCTTTTTAACGAACTTAAGATGCTTACAGAAAATGGTGTAAATTGGGAAGGTCGTGTATTTATTTCTGACCGCGCTCACCTTACTTTGCCTGGTTACCGCCAGATGGATAAAGACCGCGATGCAGCACGCAAACGCCCAATCGGAACAACAGGTCGCGGAATCGGAACTACTTATTCTCAGAAAGCAGAACGAGACGGTATCCGTCTTGCAGATTTGGACTGGGATGAAAAGTGGAATGACCTTGACGACGCTGACAAAGAATTTTTGAATCAGTACAAAGAACAGCTTTTGAAGATGAGAATCGACATTGCTGCAAAAATGTGGGAAATCCGCAAAGAAAATATTCTTTTCGAAGGTGCACAGGGAGCAATGCTCGACATTGATTCTGGTACATATCCATATGTTTCTTCTGGAGCTTCAGGTTCTTACGGTGCTTCAAGCGGTTCGGGAATCGGACCTCGTGCACTTGATAAGGTTTATGGTGTATTCAAAGCTTATGAAACTCGTGTAGGGAACGGTCCTATGCCAACTGAATTCAATGCAGAATCAGAAGGCGAGCTCTGCGATTACGTACGCAAGACAGGAAACGAATTTGGTGTAACAACTGGTCGTGCACGTCGCTGTGGTTACCTTGACCTGGTTGCATTACGCTATGCCTGCCATGTAAACTCAATTGATTCCCTTGTTCTTACACACCTTGATGTATACGACGAAATGGAAGAAATCGAAGCATGTGTAGCTTACGATATCGATGGAAAGATTGTAACAGACTTCCCTGCAAGCATTCCTGATTTGAACAAGGCAAAGCCTGTTCTTCAGAAGTTCAGGGGATGGAAACAGTCTATCAAGGAACTTAAGAAATACAGTCAGCTTCCGAAAGCTGCCAAAGAATATGTTGACTTCATTGAAGATTATACAGGAACAAAGGTTGGAATCGTATCTGTAGGTCCGGATCGCGTTCAGACATTCAACCGTGAAAAAATCTGGAAGAAATAATGTTTCTGATTAAATAATAAAAGGGCTGCCCTTTACATTTGGGCAGCCCTTTTGCTTTATACTGTGGTTTCGTCCTTTCGGTAGACTCAGGAACCGCAGGCTCAACCAACATGTTATTTTATGCGTTCTGCAAAACTTCTTTTAAGATTGCAAGTCCGGCATCAATTTCTTTGTAAGAAATATTGAGCGGAGGTACAAAGCGTAGTACATCGCTTCCTGCTGTAGAGAAGAGAAGTCCTTTTGCAAGGCAGGCTTTTTCGATTTCTACAGGATTTTTTTCAATCTGAACTCCGATTACGAGTCCGCGGCCACGGATGTCTTTTACAAAAGGAATGTTCCAGCCTGCTATTGTTTTTTTGATGTATTCGCCCTTTTCGTTTACGCTTTCAAAGAATCCAGGTTTTGTAATTGTTTCAAGAACAACTTCTGCGGCTGCACATGCAAGCGGGTTTCCTGCAAATGTGGACTGGTGGTCGCCGGCTTTAAAAACATTTCCTTTGCCGCGGTAAAGGCAGGCACTCATTGGAACGCCGCCTGCAATAGCTTTTGCAAATGTTACTACTTCCGGGTTGATGTCTAAAAGTGTGTTTCCCATAAGGGAACCGCATCGGCCCATGCCTGTCTGAACTTCATCACACATTACGATTGCGCCGGCTTCGCGTGCTGCTTTTGCAGCAGCCTTTGCCCATTCCGGATCAAGAGGAATTACACCTCCTTCGCATTCTACCGGTTCCATAAAGAGGGCGGCCGTGGTTTCATCAAAAGCATTTTTTAAGTCTTCAAAATTATTTGCTTCAATAGTTTTAAATCCCTGCGGGTAAGGCGCAAAATCATCAGGATGGAATTTTGACTGACCAGTTGCTGTTAGCGTAGCAAGAGTACGTCCATGAAATGATTTGTCCAAGGTTACGATTGTCTTTCGGTTTATTCCGCCGTTCAGTTGACCGTATTTGCGTGCAAGTTTAATGGCAGCTTCGTTTGCTTCTGCACCGGAGTTTCCGAAATAAACTCCTTCAAATCCTGTTGCGGCAAGAAGTTTGTCTGCATATTTGATTCCTATGTCGCTCGTAAAGTAATTACATACATGAATTTGTTTTTTAGCCTGTTTGCTTACTGCTTTTACCAATGGTTTGTAATTGTGTCCAAGAACGTTTACTGCAATTCCGGCAAGAAAGTCTATGTATTTTTTTCCATTTATGTCTGTAAGAGTCGAGCCGTTTCCTTTTACGAATGTAACGTCAAAACTTCCGTAGTTGTTCAATACTTTTGGATTTCCCATTTTGATGCTCCTGAAAAAATTATTTATAAAAGAATACTGAAATTACATGGATTAGTACAGTTATCAATTGGGATTTTTTAGTAAACGGGTAAAACAGGACAAATATCTAATAAGATCTCTAAATTTAGCAATTGTGTCTCGGAGATAATATCAGACAGAGCTGCATTTGCAAATTTTTTTGCAGTCCCTCTGATTACCTGCCGAGATACAATTGCTGCATTTTTTAGACAGACATGGAATTTAACTGATTAGAAAACGGTAACAACTTCACCGTTCGGATATTTTTCGGAAATATATTTCTTTACTTTTTCAGATCTCAGAGCCTTTAACAGAGCTTTGATTTCCGGTTTGTTTTCGTTTCCTGCCTTTACGGCGATTATATTTACATAAGGAGATGAAGACCCTTCGATGAACAGACCGTCTTTTTTAGCAGAAAGACCTGCCGGAAGTGCGTAATTTCCATTGATTACCGCACCGTCAACATCATTTAGTGTCCTTGGAAGTGTTGCGGCATCAATTTCGCGGAATTTAATCTTAAGTGGATTTTTTACAACATCGATTGGTGTTGCGTTAAGTCCTGCATCAGATTTGAGGGTTATGAGTCCGGCTTCCTGAAGTAAAAGAAGTGCACGTGCTTCATTTGTTGGATCATTTGGAATTGCAATTACAGCTTTTTTCTTAAGATCTTTTATTGATTTTACTTTGTTTGAATAAAGTGCAAAAGGTTCAACATGGATTCCGCCTGCATTTACAAGATGGAATCCTTTTTCTTTATTGAATGATTCCATGTATGGAATATGCTGGTCATAGTTTGCATCAATATCTCCGGCCTCAAGCACTTCGTTGAGAGCAGGATAGTCGGTCATTTCAATAATTTTAAGGTCAATTCCTTCAGCCTTAAGGTCATCTTTAATCAGATTCAGGATGTTTGCATGAGGCTCAGGGGTTGCGCCTACTTTTAATGGTGTTTGCGCATAAACAGATGCGGCTGCCACTGCAATAGAAATAAATGCAAGAAGTTTTTTCATAATAGTGATCTCCTTTTTTATAAGAATTACTCTTTACCTATCAGAATAGTAGGTAAATAATTTTAGGTCAATAGCAATTCAAATTTTTTTTCCGGCAGGTTTAAGCTGCAAAGTCAGATTTAACGCTTGCTCAGCATTTTATTCGCGATCCTGCTTCCGGCAAATTGAATTAAAGCGACCATTATGATGATTACAAATACCGATGCAATCATTATTCCGGTGCGGAACCTCTGATAGCCGTAGCGGATTGCGAGGTCTCCGAGTCCTCCTCCTCCTAATGTTCCGGCCATTGCAGAATAGCTTATCAATGTAATTATTGTAAGGGTAATTCCCGAAATGACTGAAGGCATGGATTCAGGAATGAGAACTTTGAAGATTATCTGTCGGTTTGTTGAGCCCATTGCTTTTGCAGCCAAAATAACACCTGGATCAACTTCGCTGAGAGAGGTTTCTGTAAGCCTTGCAACGAATGGAAGTGCTGCTATTGAAAGAGGTATGATCGTGGCGGCGGTTCCTATTGCGGTTCCTAACAGAAGGCGTGTAAACGGAAGCAGGACAATCATAAGGATGACAAATGGAAATGAACGGAGCACATCTATGATTCTGCTTAATATCTGGTTAAGCATTGGATGAGGCATTATTCCGAACTTATTCGTAACATTCAGAAGAATTCCTAAAGGAAAGCCCGTAATGACTGCAAAAAATGTTGAAAAAAGAGTCATTTCCAATGTTTCTAATGTTGATTGTGCTACTAGAGCCATAATTTGATTCATTTTTATATCTCCTGAATTGTTACGTTATTTTCAGCTAAAAAGGCCTTTGCTTTTTCCAGTTCTGTATCTTCACCGGAAAGATCTACTGTCATCATACCGATTTTTTCATCTGGCAGTTTTTGTATTCCGGCGGAAAGAATGTTAAAATCTACATTAAATTTTTTTGCTAATTTACTTAGTAAAGGTTGTCCTGTTGCATCTCCGGCAAAATGCAGCACGTATTTTCCGTTTTTACCGCTGAAATTTATCATATTTGGAGTAAGGCTGTCTTCTGTGACTTCGTTTTCATTGTTGGAAATATGCATTATAAAATCTCTGGTTGTTTCACTCTTAGGATTTTTAAATATTTCCGTTACGCTGCCTTGTTCGACAACTCTGCCTTTTTCTATTACAGCAACAAAATCACATGCATCGCGCACAACTTCCATTTGATGTGTGATCATTACGACTGTAAGATTCATCTTTTGTTGAATGCTGCGTATAAGATTTAGGATTGACCTTGTTGTCTGAGGATCCAATGCAGATGTAGCTTCATCACAAAAAAGAATGTCTGGTTTTGTTGCAAGTGCACGCGCAATCGCAATCCTCTGTTTCTGTCCGCCGCTTAATGTGCTTATCGGAGCGTTTTCGCGGTCTTCCAATTCTACTAATTTAAGGAGTTCTTTTACACGGCCAGGAATTTCCTTTTTTGGAAATCCGCTTATTTCCAGAGGGTAGGCTATGTTTTTTCCTGCAGTCCTTGAGCTGAACAGGTTGAAATTCTGGAAGATCATACCTATTTTACGGCGTTGTGCGATTAGTTCGTTTTTTTTAAGAATGTCCACCCGTTTGCCATCATAGAAAATTTTGCCTTCGTCTGGTTGTTCCAAAAGACTTATGAGCCGCACTAGGCTGGATTTTCCGGCCCCGCTTTTTCCTATGATTCCAAAAATTTTGTTTTCGCTTATATCAAGCGAGACATCATTTACTGCTGTAATACTGTTTCCTTCTTTTGAAACGTAAGTTTTTTTTAGATTTTCTAATCTTATCCGCATCTTTTTCTCCGGATTATTTGTTAAAAGAACTATATTTTTTGTTTTTTTTATTGTCAACTGTTAAAATGTTTAATATACCTATTGACAAAGTAGGTAATTAAGGGTATCTTATTTTTGTAACCTACTAGAACGATAGGTATAGAAAATCCAAGAGGGCATGGTAAAAATTACATCATTGTACTTTTTATTTCAGCAGATTTTACCGTTGGTGAAACAGCTGTAAGAGCCTTCTGTTAATGCCTTTGATGTGTAGTTTATAAGGAGTATACCATGAGTGATATCAAACAGAGTTCATTGGAGCTGATAGGAGGAACACCTCTCCTTCAGTTGAATAAATATGCCGAAAAATCCGGCATTAAAAATGCAACTATTCTTGCCAAACTTGAATATTTGAATCCGGCTGGAAGTGTAAAGGATCGTGTTGCGCTTGCGATGATTGAAGACGCAGAAGAAAAAGGTCTACTAAAGCCTGGTGCAACAATTATTGAACCTACATCTGGAAATACAGGAATCGGACTTGCTGCTGTTGCTGCTGCAAAAGGCTACCATGCAATTCTTACATTGCCTGAAACAATGAGTGTAGAACGACGCAACCTTCTTAAGGCTTACGGTGCAGAAATTGTTCTTACGGAAGGCGCAAAAGGAATGAAGGGTGCCATAGAGAAAGCGGAGGAACTTCGCAAAGTAACTCCTGGTTCTATAATTCCAGGTCAGTTTGTAAATCCTGCAAATCCTGCTGTTCACAAGAAAACAACTGGTCCGGAGATTTGGAAGCAGACTGACGGCAAGGTTGATATTTTTGTTGCTGGAGTAGGAACAGGGGGAACTGTTACAGGTGTAGGTGAATATCTAAAAGAACAGAATCCTAATGTAAAGGTTGTTGCTGTAGAACCTGCTACAAGTCCTGTCCTCTCGAAGGGAGAAGCCGGACCTCATAAGATTCAGGGAATTGGTGCCGGATTTGTTCCTGACGTGTTGAATACAAAAATTTACGATGAAGTTATTACAATCGAAAACGATGATGCTTTTTCTGAAGGTCGTGCTTTTGCACAGAGCGAAGGAATCCTTGTAGGAATCTCAAGTGGTGCTGCTCTTAAGGCAGCTAGAATTCTTGCAGAACGTCCGGAAAACAAGGGAAAAACAATTGTTGTCCTTTTGCCAGATTCTGGAGACAGATATCTTTCAACTCCGCTTTTTAGCGAAAACTAATCACGGATATTAAAAAACTAAAGCGACCGTTCATCTTTTTTCGTTGTTGATAAATTGATGAGCGGCCGTTTTTTTAGAGAGTGCTGTGGTTAGTTCTTAATGTAAGCTTGTCTATTCTAAATTAAGAATATCTTTGAATCCTGTTACATCGAAAACATCGAGTACCGCATCTTTTACATTGGTAAGTGAAAGTCCGCTTTTTTTCGAAAATTCCTTGTGTGCAGAAAGAAGTATACGCAGACCGCTTGAAGAAATATATTCCAATTTTTCAAAATTAAGCGTAAGTTTCTCTGCACCCTCAAGAGAATGGATTTCTTTTTCTAAATCTGGAGATGTTACTGTATCTAATCTGCCTTCTACAAAAAGTGTTACAGCTGTTCCATTCTGTTCTTTTTTGATAGTCATAATTAACTCCCGGAAGTTGCACCCTGACGTTACGACCGTACAAGGGGTATTAATTCAGACTTCAACATTTTTGAAAAATTAAAGTCACATATTGATTATATCATAATTACTCTTAAATTGTAAAACAATTAGTCCGAATGTCAGTTTTCGATATTTCTGCAAATTTGTCTGGCAAAAAAATGGCATTCGGAAAGAATTTTATATTCGGTCTTTGATAAATTCAATGAAGTCGTTTTCAGAAAGAGGTCTTGAATAAAAATATCCCTGTGCTTGATCACATTCTGCTGCTCTAAGGAAGTCTCTCTGTTCTTCGGTTTCTACACCTTCAAAAACAGTCTGTTTTTCAAGATTGCGGCTAAGATCCAGAAGGCTTTGTATGAACTTTGCAGATTTTTCGTCCAGACGTCCGTTTTCGTTCATTGAAGAGTTCAGAAAATCGCGGTCAAATTTGAGAACATCTACAGGAACTTTTGTAAGCATATTAAGAGAAGATTCTCCGCTTCCAAAATCGTCCATGGCAACCGTAAAGCCTGCCTGATGCAGTCGGTTTGTAATCTCCTGCAAGGTACTGCTGTCCATTACGGACCGTTCGATTATTTCAATTTGTATGTATTCCGGCGGAATATCGTATTTATTGAATATCTCCAGGAACTCGTGCATAAATTTTTCCGGCTTGTTGTGATTCCGGCTCATATTCAGCGAAATAGGAACTATAGGTTCTTTGTTTTTAAGACGTTTTTCTATGAGCTGAAAAACTGCGTCATAAACATAATAATCAAGCTTTGTTATAAATCCGTTTTTTTCAAACAGAGGAATGAATCTGTCGGGTGTGTAGAATTTTCCGGAAGAACTCTTCCAACGGACAAGGGCTTCTGCACCGACAACCTTATCATTTTTAAGGAGTATTTTTGGCTGATACATTACAAAGAATTCTTTGTTTGAAAGGGCTTCTTCCATGTTGCTTTCTATAAAGTGCTCTTCGTTTATTTTTTCAAGGAGGCGGTCATTGTAAATTGCATACGGCAAAATCATGTTGTCCTTTATTGTGCTTTTTGAGAAAGATGCCTGTCCGATAAGTTCTTTTATCGAAACCTTTCTTTTTGAACTTGGGCGTACAAATGAGATTCCGAATTTTGGAAAAAACGGAATCTCATAATCTTTTGCAATTCTTGTTAGTTCATTAAGGTTTGTATGGAATTCTGACATTGCAGTGCGTACGCTACGTATCTTTAACAAGATGAAAAAGTGATCGGCGTATCCTCGTCCTATTATTCCGTGGTATCTAGAAATAATTTTATTAAGCAAAGAACCATAGAAAATAATGATTTTGTCGGCGGCTTCTTCACCATAATTTTGATTCAAGAACTTAAATCCTCTTATGTCCGATTCTATTAGCATGAATTTTGATTTCTGATCATGAGTCATCTGTCTTTCTGCCAGAGTTTCGAATCTCTGACGGGTAAAAAGATTCGTAAGAGGATCGTAGATCGTATCGATAAGCTGATTTTTATAGAAAGCGTTTATAACGTGCATTTCCAAAAACAGAAGGATAAGCAGAGCAGTCAGAGAGATAATAAGTATTGAGAATTTTGTAAAGTTCAACTGTCTGAGAATAGACTTTGCTTCATTCTTTGGATTTGATAGACATATTGTCCAGCCAGAGATAGGAATTTTTCTGAAAAACAAGTCTACGTTTTCTCCGTTTTCATTTTCCGTCTCTGTTATGCCGGAAGTCAGGCTGGAAATCAATATCGATGTTGCAATTTTATATTTATCCTGCTTAGGTATAAATGTTTTGCCTATGTAGTCTGGATTTGGATGAACTAAAAAACGTCCGTGTCTGTCTTGGATGTAAATAGAAGTAGTTTGTCTTATATGGATTGAATTTATAAGTTCTTGAAGTACTGCAAGACGTACGGAACCTGCGAGCATACCAATAAGATTGTTCTTTTCATCTAAAACAACTTTTTGTACGATAAATGAAGGTTCTAAAGTTCCTTCTCCATAAAATTCATCCCATTGGTATGAGTTTATGTCAAAAGGGTATGTATAAAATGTTTGTAATTCAGTTACACAACCTTGGGAAAAATAGACTTTTTTTGTCTTGAAATCTGCATAGCACAATTCATAGAAGTCAGAGTCCAGATATGGTTTTTTGTCATGCAGGTATTTCTGAATGTTTTCTGGTTTTTCGGTATTGAAAAGCTTTTCGTTATAAAGGCTTGCAAGTGAAGTTTTGTAACTTTCAAGATAGTATTGAACTGCTTTTGAATAACCGTTCAGGATATTTGAATTATACAGATGGTAGCGCTCCATGGCATTTGATAATTCTCGGTTGATCAATGCATTTGTAAATAAGAATAACACAGAAATAACAATAAGACATATAGTCAATGTTGAAATAAATCTAAGTGTATTTGGGCTGATTTTCTTTCCGTTAAAAATACTCATGTGAATATAATAACATGGTTTTAAAAAAAGAGTACAAAAAAACAAGGGATCAAGAAAATTTAATAAATTCGATCTCTTGTTTTTTCTGTCATATTTTGAAATTCCTTAGTAAATCATTGTACCGATACCGCGATCGCTGAACATTTCTATGAGGAGAGAATGTGGAACTCGTCCGTCAATGATATGTGTGCGGGGAACTCCGCCTTCCAAGGCTGTAAGACAGCAGTCAATTTTTGGAATCATTCCGCCTGCAATGATTCCTGTAGCTTTAAGGGATCCGATTGCAGTTTTTTCGATTCTTTTGATCAATGTAGAAGGGTCGTCTATATTTCTGAGTACGCCAGGAACATTTGTAAGCTGAACGAATTTTTCTGCCTTGAGTGCAACTGCAATTTTTGCAGCGGCTGTATCTGCGTTGATGTTGTAGCGGTTAGAGTCGCCCTGTTCACCAAGTGCAACAGTAGAAACAACAGGAATAAAGCCCCTGTCAAGGAGAGAAACTAGAATATCTGGATTTACTTCTGTAACGTCTCCTACAAATCCAAGATCCTTGTCTGTTTTTTTTGCACGTATAAGACCTGTATCTACACCGCTGAGACCTACGGCCTTTCCGCCTTTCTGAAGAAGTATTCCAACTATGTCTTTATTCAGTTTACCTGTAAGAACCATCTGGACAATTTCCATTGTTTCTGCATCTGTATAACGGAGTCCGTCTACAAATTTGCTTTCCTTTCCGACGCGTTCAAGCATATGATTGATTTCCGGACCACCGCCATGTACAAGAACGACTTTGATTCCGATTGTGTTAAGAAGAACGATGTCTTCCATAACGGCCTGCTTAAGGTCTTCGTTAAGCATTGCGTTTCCGCCATATTTTACGACTACAACTTTTCCGCACCAGTTCTTAAAGTATGGAAGTGCTTCTACAAGTACCTGTGACCACTGGTCTGCAGTAAGATTTTCAGTCTTTACGTTTTTGTTGTTTTCCATATTGTTTTTTTTCCTTAATGTGTTAGTTATTCGTTTGTGAATTACTAGGTTCTGTAGTCGCCGTTGATTTTTACGTAATCGTAAGTAAGGTCGCAGCCCCAGGCGGTTCCGCTGGCATTTCCGTCGCCGCACTGAACTAAGATTTCAACTGCTTCTTCGCTCATGATTTTCTTTGCCAAATCTTCGTCAAAGTTAAGTGGAACCCCGTTTTCGTATACTTTTACGCTGTTTTCACCGTGAACTTCAAAGTTGTCGTTGTCTTCAAAGTAGCGTTTTGCGCCGCCCTTGCTTGTAAACCAGATGTTTGTTTTTTCCGGGGTAAAGTCGATTCCGCTGTAACCCATTGCGCACAAAAAGCGTCCAAAGTTTGCATCTGCACCAAACATAGCAGCTTTTACAAGGCTTGAAGAAATAACTTCTTTTGCGAGTCCTCGTGCTTCTTCTACTGTGCGGGCACCGTTTACTGTACACTGAACCAGGCGGGTAGCACCTTCACCGTCGGCAGCGATTTTCATTGCCATTACTCGGTTCAATTTGTTTAGGGCTTCAAGGAAAGTATTATAGTCGTCGCCTTCAGAAGTGATTTCTGGGTTTCCTGCCATTCCGTTTGCAAGAAGAACCAAGGTGTCGTTTGTAGAAGTGTCACCGTCAACGCTTACGCAGTTGTAGGTTCCCTTGATTGATTCACGGAGGGCTTTATCAATCATTTTTGGACTGATTGCAACGTCTGTTGTGATGAAGGAAAGCATTGTTCCAAGATTGATGTGGATCATTCCTGACCCCTTACACATTGTTCCCATTTTGCAGAGCTTTCCGCCGATTGTAAACTGAACGGCACATTCCTTGTACTGCGTGTCGGTTGTCATAATGGCGATGCGGGCTTCTTTGTGTCCTTCTTTTGAAAGGCCTTTTGCAAGTTCTTCGATTTTTGCTTCGATTTTTTCAACTGGAAGCTGAGCTCCGATTACACCTGTTGAACAAACGATTACATCCTCAGCAGAACAGCCTGTTACTTTTGCTGCAAGTTCTGCCATGTGGTAAGCAACCTTTGCTCCCTGTTCACCGGTACAGCAGTTCGCGTTTCCGGAGTTTGCAATCACTGCCTGAATGCGGCCGTTTTCTATATTCTTTTTGCTCAGTTTAACGCTTTCGGCTTTTACACGGTTCTGGGTAAAAACACCTGCAGCTGAACAAGGTTTTTCTGAATAAATAAGAGCCGTGTCGTTAGTTGTACGGCTTGCCTTTATTTTGCACAATACACCGTTTGCGGTGAAGCCTTGAGCGGCGCATACTCCGCCGTCTATGAATTTAATACTAGAGTCCATATTTCTTTCCCTTTGGGAGATTATAGCGAAGTAGAAAGTACTGTGCAATTGCCCTGAAGATCAGGATTTTATGCTTTTTATTGAATTGTCTTCATTTAAGAGAATAATTTTTGGCTGCCAACTTTCAGCTTTTTCTTCCTGAATCTGGGTGTAAGTTACGATTATAACTTTGTCACCCGGGCAGGCTTTTCTTGCTGCCGCGCCATTAAGGCAGATTTCACCTTTTTTTCCTGGAATGATATATGTAGAAAATCGTTCGCCGTTGTTTACGTTAAGGATGTCTACTTTTTCCCAATTATGCATTCCTGCTGCTTTGCAGAGTTCTGTATCAATGCTGATTGAGCCTTCATAATTAAGATTTGCATCTGTTACAGTTGCACGGTGAAGTTTTGCTTTTAAAATCGTGATGTCCATAAATCAATCCTCAAAATAAATTCTAAGAGTTCATCTCCAATGCTTTTTTTACTCCAAGAAGAACAAGTTCCGGGCTTACTTCGTCAAACAGGTTATATTCCTCAAATATTCGGGCAAAACCTCCGGTCCCGATTATAAATGGCTTTTCTCCTTTGAATATATTCTTCTGATACAGGCGGCAGAATTCTTTAAGAGCGCCAGCGTTTCCATAATACAGTCCTGACTGAATTGCTTCAACTGTATTTGTACCGCAAATATGTCCTGGTTTGGAAATTTCTACAGAAGGAAGCTTTGCGGTTCCGTTTGCAAGTGCTTCTACACTGATTTTAAGACCAGAAAGAATAGCGCCTCCCAGATATTCCCTGTCTTTTGTAACGCAGTCTATGGTTGTTGCTGTACCCATGTCGATTATTATGAGGTCCTTGTCAGGATGAAGGCTTACGGCTCCGATTGCACCGGCGATTCTGTCAGCTCCGATTTCTCTCGGATTTGAATATTTAAGCTTTAACCCTGTTTTAATTCCAGCCTGAATAAAAAGTGCTTCCTGATTGAAATATTTTGAAAGGGCACTGGATATTGAATAGTTGATGGAAGGAACTACACTGCAAATTCCTATCCTGTTTATTTTTTGCCAATGGAAACCGTTCTCTCGTATAACAGAACGTAAAAAAAGTCCTATTTCGTCGGAACTGTTTCCTACGGCTGTTGTACGCCTGAACTGCAGCACTAATTTATCGTCTTCAAAAAGACCGCCTGTAATCTGTGTGTTTCCAACATCTAGTGTAAGGATCATGAGTTCTCCCGTAAAAAGTCAATGAAGGAATTTCATTTTCTGCGTTGACTTTTTAGCGCACATTTGCAATGAAATGTAATGTGCAGTATATAATGAAGTTTGCAACGCAAACTGGCAAGATAAAAACTGATGCTATTTCAGGTAGTTTTTATCTTGCCCCTGTGTTGTAAGTCTTTCAAGTTCTTTGTAAAGTCCGTTCAGATTGTCTGTGAGAGCGGCTGTGTCCAGGTCCTTGGAAAAAATCCTGCACGGGTGTTCGTCCTTCGTAATTTCGCTTAAATCATTTGAAACTACATAATCTGGAGCCAGAAGAGAATTCTGATTTGAAGAAAAAACTTTTTCCACGGCCGCTTTGCGCTCCTCAGGGGTTGCCTTTGAAGTAAGCTTAAAAGCCACTAAAACAGGAATCTTCCCGCTTTCTTTTGACCAGCCTTTTATTGAGTCAACAAGCTTTGGATTTTTCTTCATGTTAACTGTAAGTTTAAGACCGCTTGGTACCTTCGCAATCTGTTCGGGAAGAAATTCTTTTCCGTCCACGATTATAGAAGAAACGCTGTAGTCGCTTACTGCAGCGGCATGGATTACGGTGTCAAAAGACTGTGCGGTGCAAAGTTTTTTTAAATTGAAAGCAAGGTCTTTGAATGTCCTGTAAAATACAGTTTTAAGATTTGGAGCTGTTTTTGCCGGATGAACGGCCTTTTCCGCAGTCAGAAGAGTAACATCGTCTCCTGCTTCTGCAAATTTTTCTGCAAGGAAGCAGGATGTTTTACCTGTAGAGAAATTGGTTATGTATCTTACGGTGTCTATCGGTTCTTCTGAACCGCCTCCCGTAATAAGGATTTTCATTTTATGCTCCAGATGTTAATCATGCGTTTTTTAGTTTTTTGTAAGATTTTTTTCTATATAGTTGAATGCTTCTTCCGGTTCTAAAAGGCGTCCGATTCCAGTCGTTCCGCATGCAAGATCGCCTTCTCCGCATGGAAGAATAACGGCTCCCCAACTATTAAGTTTTTTTAGCGATTCTTGAACTGCAGGGTGGCGGAACATGTTTGTATTCATTGCCGGTGCAATAAGGAGAGGCTTTTCAAAATTGTTTGCAAGGCAGACTGCCCCAAAAAGATCGTCTGCGAGTCCCTGAGCAAGTCTGTTTATTGTATTTGCGCTTGCAGGGTAGCTTATTATTAAGTCAGCCCAATGCTGCGCAAGGTTTATATGAGGAATGGGATCGTTATTATTGAACATGCTTTTTTCTACCTTATTGTGGCTTAAGCCTTCAAATGTTGCTTCTCCAACAAATTTAAGGGCATCTTCTGTTTCTATTACGCGCACATTATAACCTTTTTTTGTAAGCATGCTTGTAAGGTAAGCAGCTTTATATGCAGAAATAGAGCCTGTCACATGTAATAAAATATTTTTTCCCATACATTCCTCACTTAAAAACTGTCTAATTATAGAATAAATTTTTAATCTTTGCTATAAGAAGTTTTTTATTGACAGAAATGCAGTTGGGGTTGAGAATTTATTCAATCGATATGAATCGCACTCTGTATAGGAATCCTCTTCGCTGGCCTATATTAATAGGCTGTATTTGCTCAATTTTGATTCTATGCACTGTCATGTGAGTCTTTAGTTTTCTAGTCTTTAGCAGAAGCCTTATGAAGCAATATAAAAGTCATATTATTGATATAATCTACCTTACAATGTCGCGCATAGATGTAAAGGAACTTGAGCATTGTATGGATACAAAGGCACCGACAAAAGAATATGAAGAGCTTTTGAAATTTCTCGATCAGACAAGACTGAATTATAATATTGAAAGAATTGCTATATCGCGTCCGGTAAAAAACGGGGAAGACTATGATGTCATGATGGTTGCATCCGGGTTTTTGCATGAAGAAAGACTTAGAATCAGTCGGAAAAATGGACTAAAGGTTCCTCTTTTGGGAGATATGATTGGCAGTGTTTATCCAGCTGGATTTCCAGCATTAATGTAGTATGACATGCTTTACCGCCGTGACTTAAAATTTGATAAGACTGTTTCAAAATATGGAAGGACATATAATGGTGTTACTTCAATCTGTAACAGAAGATATCAAGGAGTTGCCGTACTAGCGGTTGGGGTGAGCCTTAAAGATATTGATTCTATGCGCTTAACCTATCTTATTGTTATCTCCGTATGTGTTGTTATATTAGGTACGTTTTTCTCTATCGCTATGCTCTGGTGGCTCCATAAACGCGTTATTTTTCCGCTAAAAGAAATCGAAGATGCCGCTTCAAGCTTTGCTTTAAAGAGCCGTAATTAGCGCAATCCAGATGCGCTTGTACTTAGAAAACCTGATATAAGGACAGGGGATGAGCTGGAGTCTCTTGCAGACACGCTTGTAACCATGTCCAAGGACATGAAGGAATATGTAGAGGCGCTTCTTGTAACATCTGTTGAAATGGATAATATGAAACAGAATATCTCCACGATGGCGGATATAGCATTCAGGGATGCTCTTACCGGCGTAAAGAACAAGGCTGCTTATGATAAGATAAGAGAAAAACTAGATGGCGAAATAAAGAACGGAACTGCTGAATTCGGCATTCTTATGGTTGACATAAATTGTCTAAAAAAAGTGAACGATGAATACGGTCATGAAAAAGGGGATATTTATATAAAAGGTGCTTGCAGTGTTATCTGTGGTGTTTTTGTTCATTCTCCTGTTTATCGCATAGGCGGCGATGAATTTGTAGTAATTCTGGAAAACTCAGATCTTATTAATTCAGAAATGCTTATTAAGAGTGCTGTAAAAAAAATTGAAGAACTTTCCTGCGATAAAACTCTGGAACCGTGGGAACGGGTTTCTGTTGCTGTAGGAGCAGCATATTATATTCCAGAATCAGATGAGTCGGTAGATTCTGTTTTCAAACGTTCTGACGAGTTTATGTACCGGAATAAAAAAGCAATGAAGGCAGAAAGAAAATAAATCAGAAGTATAACGGATGACTCTCGGATATGTTGTGTGCATATGCGTTGATTATTTGCATGAAAGTCCGTTCATACTTGCATCAAAAAGCTTTTTGCTCAGAGATGCCGTTTTTCTAATCAAAAAAATCGGCATCTCCTTAGGGCTGAGCTTGTTTTTGACTGTTTATATGTTATCGATCAGACGTACATCCTCAAGAAATACAGCCGCATAAAGGCGTCCGTTTACTTCTGTTATGTAGTCTACCTTGAAGCCCGTTTCTTCAAGCTTCTTTTGTTTTTCTGCCAAAGAACCGTCAGATGCAAGAATTTCGTGGAATTTAGGGGCAAGGGCAAGACCTTCCGGACTAAGCTTTCTGTTGCGGCTGCTCATTGCAAGCCCGGAAGCTTCGCGCACGATCGGGCAAGGAACGATATTTATGTCAAGAAAGAAGGCTTCGATCATTCCTTTTAGAAGCTGATACTGCTGGTAGTCTTTTTCGCCGAAGTATGCATTTGTCGGGCGAACAAGATTAAAGAGTTTCATTACGACTGTAAGTACGCCGTCAAAGTGACCGGGACGTTTTGCTCCGCATAAAGTTTTTGAGAAATCTGTTTCTATGACCTTGTACCTGTAGTCGTCCGGGTACATGACAGGGTAGGTGGGTGTGAACATATAGTCTACTCCTGCGTTTTCAAGAAGAGCGGCATCGTCTTCAAAGTTTGCAGGATATGTTTCAAGGTCTTTTTTATCGTTGAACTGAGTAGGGTTCAGGTAAACGCTTACGATTACAACTTCGTTTTCTGATTTTGCGCGGTTTACAAGGCTAAGATGTCCTGCATGAAGGCCGCCCATTGTTGGTACAAATCCGATTTTTTTGCCTTCCAGTTCTCGGCGGATTTTTTTTAACTCTTCTGTTGTTTTTACTATCTGCATTTTTATTTCCTCATGGTATTTTTTTCTCAAGGAGGGGGAAGTCTCCCCCGCGGCTCAGCCATAAGCCACTCCGCATGTGGCAAATAAACTTTGCCACATGCTCCGTTTTGTTATGTCTTCGCCTGCCCCCTCTCCTAGGGCTCTGCCCTAAAACCCGGAATGTTTTTATTCATTTGCCCGGGATTATTTTATTTCATCACCTGCCGGGAAGTTTGCTTCGTGAACGTCGCATGCGTACTGGTTCAGCGCATTTTTGATAAGTTCTGCACCGTTCAAGTATTGTCTTACGAAACGAGGTCTGAATCCGCTCATTCCCAGCATATCCTGAAGTACAAGAACCTGTCCGTCACAGTTTACGCCGGCACCAATCCCAATTGTAGGAATTGAAACAGCATCTGTTATTTTTTCTGCAAGAACCGCCGGAATGCATTCCAAAACTATAGAGCAGCAACCAAGCTCTTCTGCTTTTTTTGCTTCCTCGATGATTTTTTCTGCGGCTGCATCTGTTTTTCCCTGCATCTTATGGCCTCCAAATGCCTGGAAGAACTGCGGTGTAAGTCCAAGATGGCTCATTACAGGAATTCCGCTCATCGTAAGGTGGCGGATTACATCTTCCTGTCCGAAAACACCTTCTATTTTTACGCAGTTTGCGCCTGCAACTAAAAGGTGGCCAGCGCAGTCTGTTGCATATTCAATTCCTTTTCTTGTTGTTAAGAACGGCATGTCAGCAACGATGTATTTTTCTGTTCCGTTGCGTACGCTTCTGGTATGTTCGGTCATCCATTCCATTGTTGCCGGCAGAGTTGTGCTTTCTCCGTGCATTACCATGCTTGCACTGTCGCCTATAAGGATCAGATCAATGTCTGTCTGATCAATAAGACGAGCAAAACTTGCGTCATAGCAAGTGATCATAGAAAGCTTTTTGCCTTCTTTTTTTGACTTGTGAAAATCTGTTGTGTTCATAGTACCTGTCCTTTTTAGTTGATCAAGTCTGTAAATGTGTATGTTTTTTTTACGAATCGCTGCCCAAGGGGTCATCGTTCATAAGTTAGATACTAAAGAAAAGGCTGCTCCCGGTCAAGGAACAGCCTTCTTTCTTTTTTTGATGCCAATTGCAGGCAATGGGAAAATGGCTAAGTCTTGGTTTTAAGCGTACACTCACCGTGATTCTAAGTATTGGAATCTTAGCTGTTTGCCCAAAGTCCGTGTTTGTTGCAGTATTCGTAAGCTTTTACAAAAGTTTCGCCGTTCAAGGTGAAAGATGCTTCAGGTTTTTCACTAGGATAAAGGTTCTTTCTTTGAGTACCCTTTGATGTTTCGATTTCTATGAACTGAATCCAATGGTCTGCTTCCATCGGGTGTTCAGCAGAGCCGATTTTTACGTTTACGGTGTTTCCGTTTACCTCTACTACAGGAACGTGCTTTTCTGCAGCTCCGTCTGTTGTGTTTGCCTTAAGTTCTTTTATCTGGTCCCCGCAGCAAGTTATTCCGTCGCATTTTGAAACGACAGCTTCAAGAATCTGTCCGCATTTCAGGCATTTATAAAATTTCATAAATCATGTCCTCCGAAAAAAATCATTATGAATGCAGATTTTCGCTCTTATGCAAAACTGCATTATCCATACAGTAAATAATAAGGTAGAAAAGCTAAGTTAGCAAACAAAAAAGAATTTACAATAAGTTAGAATGCCGTTTTTTTGATATCAGATTATTTCAGGATGGTTGTAATAATATCAAAACTTGACAGTCAGACTTATTACAATGTGTTTATGCTAAGCTTTCCGTATATGCTTGAATCTTATATGCATTCACTGTTACTATTTTCATGCTATGAAACGTTTTTTTGAAGTTTGTTTTGTATGTCTGGCGTTTGTTTCCTGTGGCATAAAAAGTGACGTGCGCAGTTTTGAGGCGATGAACACTTTTATGACGGTGCGTTCATTTGGAAAAAACTCTGTAGCCGCAAATTCTCTTATTCAGAATAGAATGGAAAGTTATGAACGGATGCTTTCTGTAACAAATGATGGCAGTTTACTGTTCAGGTTGAATGAAAATCCAGAAGAAGGAATAGTTGTAGACGGAGAGATTTTTAAGCTTGTGGATTTTGCGCTCTGCATGGCAGAAAAAACTTCCGGCGCGCTGAATCCTGTTTTGTATCCGGTAACGAAGGCATGGGGCTTTACGTCTGAAAAATACCGCGTACCGGAAGAAAAAGAAATTTCTGCTCTTCTTGAAGTGGTAGACTATAGGAAAGTCAACGTTAGCGTAACGTCTGACTCTGAAATTAATGACGGTTTCAGAATACGCATGGACAAAGGCATGATGATGGATCTTGGGGCTGTTGCCAAAGGATTTGCCGGAGACCGTGCTGTGGAAATTCTTTCCGAAAATGGAATTACGTCCGCACTGCTTGACCTTGGCGGAAATATTCAGGCTCTTGGAGGAAAACCAGATGGAACTCCATGGTCTGTGGGGATAAAAAATCCCTGGGGCGGGGAACCTGTTTGCGGAATCCGCATAAAGGATTGCGCTGTGGTTACAAGCGGCGGTTATGAACGTTTTTTTACAGACGAAAAGGGAAAACGTTATATTCATATTTTTGACAGCCGCACCGGATATCCTGTGGAAAATGATATTGCGGCGGTCTCTGTGATTTCTTCTAGCGGACTCTACGCAGATTCTCTATCTACTTCGCTTTTTGTAATGGGGTTTGAAAAGGCTGTTTCATTCTGGAAATCAAGCGGTGATTTTGATTTTGTTATTATTAAAAACTCTAAAGAAATCTTTTATACGGAAGGTCTCAAAGATAAGATATTTCTTATGACAGAAAATGCATCTTGTATAGAAAAATAGTTTAATTATTTTTGCAGTTTTATATGCTTAGAACCCGGGCATTTAATGCTGTACGGATTTTTTTTAGCAGCGAACCTTCTGAAGTGTGCATAATGTCTGAGAGTGCGCGGTGATATAAAAGGCTTTTCCCTATGAGAGTTGTTTCTGGCAGTCTTATGCACGCTGCACATTGACTCAGGGCACTTACAGAAGAAAGCTTAAGAGCTTTTATGATCCCGCTCTGTAATGTACCGGATGTTATTGAAAGTCCAAGGATTGAAAATATTACTTTGCCTTCTGGTAAGAAAATTTGTGTAATAAGAATGAACAGCCACATAAAGATATGGGGGGAAATAAGTATTTTACGCCCTGAAAAAAACTGCATTAATAGGGAAATAATCAGAATTGCGATAAGAATCTGAATTGAATTTATAAAGAAAACCGCTCCAGCGCAAAAAAGCAGAATCAGCGCACCTGTAAAAACGACCAGGCGGGTTTTAGGGTGCAACCCTAGGAGAGGGGATAGCGGGCAACGAAGTGCACGCGAAAGGGCAGGCGCCCTTCCTTGGTTAAAAATCAAAAGAGGTTCTGTTTGCGGAATGTCCAGAAAGTCACTTAGGAATGCGGTAAGAAATCCTGTTGCCGTGTTTATGGCAAGCATTGGACCTAAAAAAAACTTCGTTCCCTCTCCAAGCCATGCAAGGCATAGCGCGATTTGAACGGCAGCACTTAGGCCTGAACCGGCAATTGAAATTCCATATATGCTTATTGATTTTGGATGCTTTTCGCGGAATTTATTGAGAAAAAACATAAGGAGTCCGCTTGAAAGGGACTGGCATACGGAGATAATCAGAAATGGCGTAAATAGAGTTCCGTTCATCATGCTTACTGCAATTGATTTTGTAAAAAGCAGAATTATGAATGAACCAAGCGGAAGGTAAAATGCGTTCAGCACGGCAATGTTAGAAAGCCCGAGCCGGAAGAACGGCGTAACGTGGGGAATCAGCATTTCCACGTATGAGAAAAACAATGTCAGGGAAATAAGATAAGCGATTTTATTCCGAGATTGCATCGAATTCTCCTGTTTGTTCGGCTGTTATTATGATTTTATTCGGCAGGCAGACTAGCGGAAGGTTCCAGCCTTGATGTATGCATTGTTTTCCACGGCATGGGGAGTCGATTATTCGTGCGCGGCCGTCTTTTATTTCGAATACTGTATTTCCTAGTGGTCCCGGCACCGTATATATTCCGTTCTCTTTAAGTGAATATTCGTATTTTTGATTGTCTGCGCTGACCAATATTTTTGAGCTGGTGGTAGAGCGGTTTGCAATTATGCTAAAAACGGAGGCGCATACCAGGGCGAGAATTATTATGTAGTCTAGCGGTCTTAGCATTTTCATCTTTTTCAGTTTATCGTTTTTTTTGTTTGTGCTCTATGGAAATTTCTGCAAAACGAGTTAAAATATAGATATGAGAAAAATCCGTATTATATTTGCTTTTATTTTTTCTTTAATTTCATTTGGAGCATATGCACGTGGAACTTTGAAGGCCGGGAAGCCGATATATTTATGGAAAAATATTCCTGGCATGAAGAAAAATTATTCTGTTATGTATGTTCATCCTGCGCCTGTTGAAAAAAATACGGGTGCGGCTGTCATTATTTGTCCTGGTGGAAGTTATCATCATCTTGGACTTTATAATGAGGGCTATAGGACTGCAAAGTGGTTTTCGGAAAAGGGTGTTACGGCTTTTACTTTGCGGTACAGGACGGCTGGAAACGGATTTCATTATCCTGCGATGCTGCAGGACGTCCAGAGGGCGATACAGCTGGTAAGGGAAAATTGTGATGAATATGGAATTGATTCTAATAAGGTGGGCGTAATCGGTTATTCTGCCGGCGGGCATCTGGTTACGATGGCTGGTGCAATGTGGAAGTCACATGATGAGCTGGAAAATCTTGGAATTGCCCATGAGGTGAGCCTCAGACCGGATTTTGTTATTCCTGTATACCCAGTGGTTTCCATGCATGAAGAACTTGCCCACCGATGGTCTCGAAAAAGTCTTTTGGGAAGAAATCAGACGGAGGCTCGGTGGAATGAATTTTCTATGGAAAAAAATGTTACGGCTGACATGCCGAAAAGTTATATCGTTGTATGTAAGGATGACCCCGTCGTTGATTGCAGGAATAGTTTTGCCTTGTATGATGCCATGAAGGATTCTGGTGCGGATTGCAGTATTGCTGTTTATGAATGGGGTGGTCATGGATTCGGGATGCTGAACAACGCTTTTATGAAAGAATTTCATTGGAATGAACGCATGTGGCAGGAATTCCTTGAGCCGATATTGAAATAGTCTGGGCCTATTTTTATTTTTTTCAGAAATTTAATCCGAGAAATGCAGAATTTATAATGTAAGCCCCGTTATATATGTAAAAGAAAATGGTAAAAAGCTTTTTCTTTTAATAAAAAAAACGGGGTTATAGATTGAAAGTTTTGTTTGTTACAACGGAGCATCCTGGGTTTATATTTGGTGGGCTTGGAACTTTTACTCGGGAATATGTAAGGACGCTTAGAAAATATGCTGATGTAAAATGCGTATATTTTCATTTGAGGGATGGAGAGCCGCCTCTTCCGGATGAAACTGTAGATTATGTTATTGTACCGGAACGTGTATTCGAAGCGTTTTCTCCAGAAGCGCGGATTCTTGAGGTAGCTTCTTCTTTTAGGGCGCAGCTTGATCCTATTATGAAAAGTTTCAGACCGGACGTAATTCATTGTAATGACCGGCAGACTTATCTTCCATTCAGATTTGAAAAAAATGTTTTTTATTCATCTCATTTGATTTTTACGGATCTTCTTACTTCTAACACAATGGACGACCTTTATTTTCAGGAAGTGAAGGTTGAGCGTTGTGCGTTGGAAAACAGTTCTGTTGTTGCAGCGTATTCTGATTTTTCTGCAAACAGCGTTCTTAAGGTTGCTGGCGGAAAATGTGCTCCTGTAGTTCTTCCTCTTGGTTTATGTACTGAAAAATTTTATAAAAAGAAAAGATACCACCGGAATGACGGAGTTCTGAATGTATGCTATTTCGGACGTTTTGAAGATATTCAGAAAGGTTTTTACGATTTTATAAAAGCAGTGAATCTTTTGGGTCCGCGTTTTAAGAAAAGAAATAATGTAAAATTTCATCTTTACGGTCGCGGTTTCATTGATCCTTATTTGGATCTGAAATTGTTTGAAAAGCCAGAGTTTCTTAATGGTGACAGTTTGTATGATGCCTATGCTTCTGCGGATATTGTGGTTATGCCAAGCCGCTATGAGCCATTCGGTCTTACAGGTCTTGAGGCAATGGCTTCTGGAGCGCTTCTGCTTGTGTGCGAAGGTCTTGGAATGGATATGTACGCCGATCCTGGCAGGAACTGTCTTGCTCTGCCAAGAAGTCCAGAAGAAATGGCTGTTGTTTTGCGTAAAGCTATTATGGATTACGGATCTATGCGCTTGATTCAGGATAATGCCTATCAGACTGCCCGCGAATGGACATGGGAAAGATGCGTAAGGGCTCATATGTATATTTACCGCCAGCTTATTGCAGACAGAGTTTCTCATATCTGTTCTGCTTATAGGCTTGAACAGAGAAAAGTTCTGGATTCCTACAAAAAATCCAATGATGTTGAAAAAATACATTGTGCTGAAATGGAACGGATTTCTTCTGCTGAAATATTGAATTCTGTTAGCGAGTTTAAAAATGGAAAGGTTCTTGTCATTACGGGTTCTTATGAGCCGGAAGAGGAGGAATTTAAAAATTTTCTACCTGATATAAAATTTATCTCTGTTATGAATGAAGACCGTTATGGAATTGCAGTGCGGCTGGAATGTCTGCCGTTCAAGAATAGGGAATTTGATCATGTTATTGTGGCTGGTGCATGGGAATCAGTGCTTGATCCGTGCGGGGCTCTTATGGAACTTGAGCGCATTTCAAAATCTAATGTTCTTATAATGTATAAAAAAGGTCAGCCTTATACATGGCAGACATTTCAGATGGAAAATGAAAAGGACTGGAAGCTGATAAACCGCAGTACTTGGGATTGTCGTCTGGAACACGGATTTGTTATGGAAAAAACAGTTCCTTATGGAACTGTTTTATATAAACATTCTTTAAATGATCAGGAGGAAAAGAATGAAAACTTTGCATGAGGAATGTAAAAGATTGGATTTTACAGGATTAATTTCTGTAAACGGAGGCTACAATGCAAGCTATGCAGCAACGTCTGCAGTAAGGATTTCGCCTTATTATGGTCTTCCTATAGATGTTTCGCCATATACATTAGTTGCATCAGGTGGAGGAATTTGTGCGAAAAGTTTTCCGGGTGATCTGGACGGTTATTCGTATACGCATAATCCTGAGTTAGCACCGATTTATGCTGCTATAAGGGAAGCGTATGCTGCGTATTCTCAGTCTTGTGTTGGTGGAAACGGTTTCCAGGGAAATTATTCAATTTTGTGCGGGCTTGTTAGCAGAAACTATTAGTACAATAAGAATTTAATTGAAAGCTTAAAAATTCTGAGAAAGAAGGTTTCTCGAATGTGACCTTAAGTACTGATTAATCTAAAATAACTGGTGGATATTGTGAAAAAATATGTTCTTGTAATGCAACATGATGAAACGGATTGCGGAGCTGCGTGTCTTGCTTCTGTTGCAAAATATTATGGGAAAAGAGTTTCTGTAAGCCGTATACGTTATTATTCTGGAACGGATTGTATGGGAACTTCTGGCTTAGGGATAGTAAGAGGCGCTGAATTTCTTGGCCTGAGCTGCCGAGGAATGATGAGCGACGATAAAAGCCTTGAACTTGATATACCTTTTCCTATTATTTGCCATGTAAGAAAAGATATTCTTGATCATTATGTAGTTGTTTATGGAGTTGTCCGGAATAAAGTTATTGTTGCTGATCCTGCAGAAGGATTGATAAAAATGTCTTTGGATGATTTTAAGAAAATATGGTCTGGAATTTTCTTTGTGCTTTTACCGGAACAGAAATTTCAGCGCACTAAGGAGACAAGAACTCTTTTCGGAAGGTTCATGTATCTGTTGCTTCCTCATAAAAGGACTTTGATAGAGTGCTTTATCGCAGGGTTGCTGCTAAGCATTCTTGGTGCCGCATCTGCCTTTTATTTTAGGTTTCTTATTGATGATGTACTTTATTCTCAGCTTAGGAATACGCTTACATTATGCTCGTCTGCATATTTTGTAATCATTGTTTTTCAAGTGCTTACAGAATATGCACGGAATCAACTTATGAATTACATGGGCTGTAAAATCGATCTGCTTTTGATATGTGATTATTTCAGGCATATACTTCATCTTCCTATGGATTTTTTTACAAGCCGTAAAACGGGAGAAATAATATCAAGAATCGGTGATACGCATACTGTAAGGCAGGCGATTTCTTCTACAACGCTTTCGGTCATTATAGATTCCTGCATGCTGGTTGTTGGCGGAATATTTCTTTTTATATTCGGTTCTGAGCTCTTGTTTGTGTCTATGATTCCTGTAATTATTTCTGCAGTCATTGTATGGTTGTTCGTAAAACCTTTCAGACGGAATATACGTGCTTTGTCTGTAAGGGAAGCCGACAAACAGTCTGCTCTAGTAGAATGTGTAAACGGTGTTGCTACAATAAAGGCTCTCTCGTCAGAAAAATCTGCCTTTGAGCGTACGGAAGGAAAAATCGTAGAGTGCGTAAGAAGGAACATAAAGCTTTCTTCTATGTCTAATGCTGAAAATGCGTTTCAACGTTTTATTTCAAGTTCAGGAACTCTGCTTCTGTATTGGATTGGAAGCCTTATGATTTTTAAGGGAACTCTTTCACTTGGACAGCTTATTTCGTTTATAACTCTTTCTGGTTATTTTCTCGGTCCCTTGTCAAGATTGCTTACATTGCAGCAGTTTTTGCAGGAGGCAGCTATTGCTTCGGACCGGCTTAGCGAGATTCTAGATATGCCTGAAGAATCAGAAGAAGAAAAAGACCTTATGGAGTTCGACAGAATAAAGGGAAAAATCGAAGTGAAGAATCTCAGTTTTTCTTATGGAACTAGGGGAGCGGCATTGAAGAATGTCTCTTTAAAGATAATGCCTGGTCAAAAAGTCGCTTTTGTAGGAACTTCTGGTTCAGGAAAGACCACGATGACAAAACTTCTTATGAAGTTTTATAAGCCGGAAAATGGAGAGATCTTTGTAGACGGAATTAACAGCCGAGATATAGATACAAAATCATTCAGAAAGTGTATAGGTTATGTACCGCAAGATGTTCTTCTTTTCAGCGGCACGATTCTTGAAAACATATTGTGGGGATCTGAAGGTGCAGGTATAAAAGATGCAGTTCTAGCAGCTCATGCCGCAGAGGCATCTGAATTCATTTCAAGATTACCGGACAGATATGGAACTGTTGTTGGAGAACGTGGAGCAACTCTTTCTGGCGGTGAACGTCAGCGTATTTCTCTTGCAAGGGTTCTATTGCGCAGACCGTCTCTTATGATTCTTGACGAGGCAACTGCCAGTTTGGACAGTCTTTCAGAACGGGCAATTATGGATACTATTCATAGAAACGGTGGAAAGTCAACGATGATCATTGTAGCACATAGACTGTCAACAATCAGAAATTGTGACCGGATATTTGTCTTTGACAAAGGCCGGATAGTCGAAAGCGGTACTCATGAAGAATTGATAGAAAAAAAAGGAAAATATCACCAAATGTGGAGGGCTCAAAATGAAGAAAATAGTGATTTATCCTAGAGAAACAGTGAATTATTCATCAGAAATTTTTCAGTATCAGGAACCGGGAGCCTTGCATTGCATTATGGCAATTGCATTTACTCTGGTTGTAAGCGTCTTTTGTTTTCTTTGTTTTGGAAAAATGGATGAAGTTGTAAAATCAGAAGGAATCGTTCGTCCTGATATGAATGTTTCTTCTGTAAAGAACATAGTTTCTGGAGAAATTGAAAATGTTTTTTATAGTCCCGGTGAATATGTTTTGAGCGGTCAGAAATTGCTTTCCATAAAAGGTGATGCAGTTTTTGCACAAAAAAACGCCCTTTACAGTCAGAAAATCGAAAACTCCGAGCGGATTTTAGGACTTTCTGAAATCGTACGTTGCTACGAGAGTGAAAACAGGGATCTAAAAAATATTAATTCAACCTGCCGCTCCAGATATGAAGCGTTTCTTGCAGAAAACGAGCTTCGTTCTGCAAAAATTGCAAGAGCGAAATATCTGTATGAGCAGGAAAAATTGCTTCCTGAATCAGCGACTACAAGAAATGAAATAGAGAACCTGAAATTTCAGTTTGATATTACTATTCTTGAAAAGAATGAGTTTTGTGCGGGATTCATAAGCTCAATCCGGCAGGAACTGGATTCCTTGAAACTTGAAAAGGCAAATATAGATCAGCAGCTTAAACAGATTGAAGTATCATTGAAGAATCTGGAACTTGTATCGCCTATAAACGGTTATGTTCAGGAGATTTCATCATTGAATAAAGGGGATTATATTTTTACAGATCAGAAAGTGCTTAATATAGTTCCGAAGGCAGATGATTCCTGTAGGATTGAACTTCATATTCCTGCAGAAAAAATGGGTCGGCTTAAGATAGGGCAGCGTGTAAAGCTTCGTTTTCCAGCATTTCCTTATTCTGAATACAGAGGAATAAATGGTACTCTTCAGGTTATTCAACCTGATTCTCAGATTTCAGATTCCGGGGCTCTGTTTTTTACCGCTTATGCGGATGTTGATTCTATGGAACTTCATAGCAAAAAAGGAATTTCCTATCAGATAAAGCCGGGCTTTGAAGTAAATGCAAGAATCGTGCTGGATAACCAAAGTCTTATGCAATTCCTTCTAAAAAAATTGGATTTTACTGTATGAAAAAAATATTTTTATTTCTGCTTTTTTCGTATTTGCTGCCTTTCTTTATTTCAGCGGAATCTGAAAATTATAAAAATTGCCAGGATTTGTATTTTGGTTCTTTACCTTTTTTTCAGGAAGCCTGCTTAAAAAAGCAGCTGAGCCTTATGTCAATTCAGGACTACAAAGATTTTTATTTACCAAAATTAAAGTTTTCTGCGCAGAATAGTTTTTCAGGAAATTTCGAAGAAGGGTTGAAAAATTTTTCTTCTATTCCATCATTATCTTTTGAACAGAAATTGCCAGGAGCTTGCCGGATAGATTATAAGGTTCTGGGAAATTTGTCTTTGTCGGAAGAAATGGATTTTAAGTACAATCTTGTACCTTCTGTAATGCTTTCATTGCCTGTTGTTTCTGGAAGAAAATTTTTACCCCTTTACAATTCTTATGGGAAAAATAATTATTCTGCTAGGAAAAAACTGCTTGAGCTTTCTTACGATATTTCGATAAGAGATGGAATATATGATTTTATTTCCGAAGCGGGGAACTATTTGTATTATGGAAGAATGTCGGAATTGTATTCTCAGAAATATGAACTTTTAGAGCAGATTACCAGAGATTATGAAACTCTTTTTGCTTTGGGAAAGGTTACGGCTGTAAACGTTAGTGATAAAATCGCTGAAAAATTGCAGTTTCTTCAAAGTACTGTTGAAGTTGAAGGAAAACTGATTGCCTCAAAAAAGGCTCTTTCAGAGCTTGGTGTAAATACTGCTGATATCCAGAATGAACTTAATGTTTTTTTAGATTATTGGAAAAAAGAATTTTCTGATTTTGATGATTCTCAATATTATAAAGATCAGAAGGAGCTTATCAGCATAGATCTGGAACATTATAACTATATTGAATCTAATTTATCCGCAGTCCCTTATGTGTCAGCTGGATTTTCAGTTTCCTCTCCTTATTCTCAATCAGATTTTCCTGAATTTTCAGAAGGTTCTTGGAATTTTAATCTCGGTTTTACAATTCCACTTAACAGTTCGATCGGAATAAATGCAATTTCTTCGATTGTCCGGCATAAAACCCTTACTGAGCTGGAAAAGCAAAAAGCTTCCCGTCGTCAGAGCTGCACAGATACTGAGCGTAAAGGTTATCTGGAATTATATACGACCTACAAAAGTGCAATGGATAATGCTGCCGCATTGGAAAAATCCCGGTTGCAGGAATACGAGGAACTCTATAAAATCGGGAAGCTTTCAGAATATGATCTGAATATGCAGCGCAATACAGCGGCACTTTCTGACTTATATGCAGGGTATGCAGATTTTCAACTTCTTCTTACAAGGATTTCTTTTTATTAGGAGAATGTAGAATTCATTGTAAATTACAGAAAAAACTATAATAATTTGCCTTACTGTAATTTTTTTACTAGTTTTTGTAAAACTTGAATAAGGATGAATATTTATTGTATAATTATGCATAAATATTCGACACTCTGAAACGCACATTAAGAGGCATTTGTGAAAGAACGACTTACGCGCCTTAAAGCGATACGAAAGCTTATAAAAAATTATAGAATAGAAAGCCAGGAAGCTTTGCTGGCATATCTTGACAAAGAAGGCTTTGAAGTTACTCAGGCAACCCTTTCGAGAGACCTTAAGCTTTTGAAAGTGGGGAAGGTTGCTGACGGCAATTCCGGCTATGTTTATACGCTTCCTGGAGAAGACGAACGTCAGGAATCCGAACTGATTTACGTTCAGGATTTTTTGCGTGGGTATGTAAGTATTGATTGGAGTGGAAATATTGTCGTTATAAAGACATTTCCTGGACATGCAAATACGGTTTCGAATGCCCTTGACAATATGAATATGGACGAAATTCTTGGCACTGTTGCCGGTGACAATTGCCTTTTTGCATGTCTCCGGCAAGGGGTTTCGGGAGATCAGTTTATGTCAGAATTAAAAAGGCGGATCCCTGAAATCGAAGCTTGATTTTTGCGGATGCATTTACGGAAGTATTTTATGGCAGGTTATAAACCCATTCTTTTACGGATTACAGGAATCATTTTTTTTATGCTTTCATTGTCTATGTCATTGCCGGTGCTTGCCAGAACCGCTGAATCGTTCGCTTTTCTTATAGCAGAACCTCAGCTTTGTTGGGGGATTTTTTATGTTTTTTCTGCATTCCTGTTGCTCAGTTTTTTCTTTATGTCGTTGTTTTCATGCGGAACTGCTGCAATTTTTGCAGGGAGCGGCGGATTTACTCAGTCTGTCTGGAATTGTGGAATAACTTCTCTCGTCTGTGTTTCATTATTTCTTATGCTTCAGATTATTACAGGGATTACGGAAGCTGATTCTTATATAGTTTCGCTTTGTGAAATTTCAATGCTTCTTCTTTTGGTATACGATGCAATCGTATTTTTCTCTCTAAAAGGCGAAAAAGATTTTTACTGGAAAAATATTTTATTTCAGGATTCAAATTCAAAATTATGTCTGAAAGTATATCTTATAATGATTGTTGTTTCTGAAACGGCATGTTTTCTTTACGCTCACAGACTTATTGAGCAGTAAAAATTATATATTGTTTTTTGGAATTGAAAAACTTTTGTAAAATTTTAGCGGTAATACGATGAATACGAGATATTAAGTTTGTCTTCGACTGCTGTGCAGTTAAAAGCATGACTTAATTATAATGAATGATGCCTCGTGTTTAGCAGCAAGGTATCATTCATAAAAAATTATTTGGAAATTACTTCCTTAATTGCATTCAGGAGCTCTGAATATTCAGTAAATGCAGGATACTGAGGGTAGTCTGCTTTAATTTTGTCTGTGGTGCGGAACAGGAATCCGGCCTTTGATGCCTGAATCATACCAAGGTCATTAAATGAATCTCCTGAGGCGATAGTTTCAAATCCACAGGACTGAAGAGCTTTTACAGTTGTATACTTTGATTTCTCACAGCGCATTTTATAGCCTGTAATTTCTCCATTGGAAGAAACTTCCAGAGTATTGCAGAAAATTGTCGGGAGTCCCAGCTTTTTCATAAGAGGTGCAGCGAACTGTTCGAATGTATCACTTAAGATTATAGCTTGTGTACATGAGCGGAGTTCATCCAGAAATTCCTTTGCTCCGGGAAGCGGTTCTATCTTTGAGATGGTTTCCTGAATTTCTTTAAGTCCAAGACCATGTTCTTTAAGGATTTTGATTCTGTAGTTCATGAGTTTGTCATAATCCGGTTCATCCCGGGTTGTCTTTCTTAATTCTGGAATGCCGCTTGCCTCGGCAAATGCAATCCAAATTTCTGGTACAAGTACACCTTCTAAGTCTAAACATGTAATATACATAAAATATCCTTATAAATAATTATTTCTTTTAAAATTATAGTGAATACTGAGCTATGCCGCAAGCAGACAAAATTTATCTGATACATGAAACTAAGATTTTTTTTCTAGGCTCACCTTGTCTGAATTTTAAATTTGTCTTAATCGATGTTTATTTTCTGAATTTTAATATATAAAAAAACAATACCTAATATAAAAATAATATACCATAATTTTTTAATCTATTAGGTATTTTTATGGTATAGATAGTAAAATAATGTTTTAATAGTATTAAAAAGTATACATGTTATAAAAAATAATGAATAAAAAAGTGTTCGTATTTTATATTTTGATCGATTTTTTTTAGATAACCGCGGTTACTGTGTAAAAAAATAGCGGAAAATAATTATTTAAAAAAAAATATAAACTTGGCACGTTTCTTGCATAATATTTCATGTATTAGAAATTGATTCTGAAGGATTTTTTTGAGAGTTATGATTCTTTGGATGTACATAAACTTTGCTGCGGTTCGGACATGGGAGAGAGTTCATCGGAGAGTGTTTTCTCGGGGGAGGAGGAACCCTGAAAAAGTGTCTGTTTTTTTCTAGACACAGGAAAAGTTTATCAATAAAATAAAAACGGTTGTCGTATGACAACCGTTTTTATTTTTTCAGGTTTTAATGAAAAGCTGAAAACGGATGGCCCATGGTTTTGTAAACTTAATTGGCTTAAAGATCTGAGGGGCCTTGTCTGATGTGATTTTTTAGCAGGGTATGTATGGCTCAAAGGAAAAAAAGTCGTAAAAAGAAAACGTCAAAAGTGTATATTCCGTTAAATAATATAATTGCGCTTTCCGCGATTGTTGTGGGACTGTGTACTGCACTTCTTATAGTAAATGTTTTTGCAGCAGGAAAAAATCGTTCCTCCGGTCGGATTGGAGCAACTGAAAAGTCAGGAACGATTGCCGTTAAGCCAGTGGAATCAAAACAAGATGTTGCGGTACCGTTAAAAGCTCCTGTCTCACCTGAAAAAAAGAAAATGCCTCAGGTTTCTGTTAACGATAAAAAATCGGAAAGCAAGTTGGAAGCAAAAAAAAACGCCGTTGCTGAACCTGTTCAGAAAAAAGACCGTCCTGTAAAAGAATCTTCGGTTCTACCGGAGAAACAGCAGAATCGGTCTGTCTCGACTAATTCTGCATCTGTTCAGCAGGAGTCCGTTCAGACGAAACCTGCTCAGAAAAAAGAGGATTCTTTGCTGCCTGTTATTCCTCCTGCTGTAAATGGCGCACAGCTTGTAATAATTTTTGATGACGGCGGGCATAATCTCGAGCAGCTTTCAAAATGCCTGTCATTACCGTTTCCTGTAACTATTGCTGTTCTTCCTGGTCTTGCTCATTCCCGCGATTCTGCTTCTAGAGTACGGTCAAGCGGAAATGAACTTATACTTCATCAGCCTATGCAGGCTTTAAATGCTAAGATGGATCCTGGTCCTGGTGCGATAAAAGCTGGCATGAATGAGGATGAAATTCGTGCTGTCATTTTTCAGAATCTCAGTGAAATCGGTCCTGTTTCCGGTATGAATAATCATGAAGGTTCTCTTATTACAGGTGACAAGATAATTATGAGTTATATCATGAAGGCGGCAAGTGATGAAGGAATATATTTTCTGGATTCCCGTACAAATTCGAATACTGCAGTACCTTATGTGGCAGATGCACTTGGATATTCATATTACGAGAGAAATGTTTTTCTTGATAATAAGAGGAACCGCACTGAAATAATTGAAGAGATTATGAAGGGGGTGTCTATTGCAAATAAAAACGGTGTTGCTATAATGATAGGGCATGTATGGTCGTCAGATATTCTTCCGGGAATACTGCGCGAATTCTATCCAGAATTGAAGCTAAGAGGCTATACATTTTCTACGGTATCAAATTCCAGGGCAGAAAAATTTTCCCGCGGAATGTAATTTTTCTTAATTGTGTAAGAGCGCTGAACTTTGCGTAATTTGTAATTGTTCATCGTTTACAGGAGTAATATGCGTGTTCTTGGTATTGAATCATCATGTGATGAGACTGCTGCAGCAGTTGTTGAGGACGGACGTAATATAATAAGCAATGTTGTTGCGACGCAGATTCCTTTTCATCAGGTATACAAAGGAGTGGTTCCTGAGATTGCCAGTCGAAAGCATGCGGAATGGATTCTTCCTGTTGTGCGCCAGGCTTTGGATCAGGCAGGGATGACCATGAATGATATTGATGCTGTTGCCGCAACTAACAGACCGGGACTTATGGGATCCCTGCTGGTCGGACTTACATTTGGGAAAACTTTGGCCTGGGCATGGGATAAGCCTTTTGTCGCCGTAAATCACATGTTGGGACATCTTTACGCTGCTCATCTTGTTAATGATATTGAATATCCCTATCTTGGACTTTTAGTGAGCGGCGGACACAGTATAATCTGCAAAGTAAACGGTTTTGATGATATAGAAGTTCTTGGAACGACAGTTGATGATTCTGTGGGAGAAGCTTTTGACAAAGTCAGTAAATTTTACGGACTTGGATATCCTGGTGGTGTTATTATTGATAACCTTGCCAAAAAAGGTGATCCGAAGTCATGTGCGTTTCCGGTGCCAAAATTAGACGGTGATGAGCATAGGTATGATATGAGTTTCAGTGGACTCAAGACTGCTGTAATTCATCAGAGCGATATGTTCTGGAAAGACGGGTATGAACATTCTGTAGAAAATATGTGTGCAGCCTTTCAGGAAACTGCCTGTCGTACTCTTACAAGCCGTCTTTTCCGTGCTGTAGAAGACACTGGCTTAAAGACAGTTGTAGCTGGCGGTGGGGTTGCGGCTAATTCCCGGCTGCGTTCTATTCTTGCAGAGCGCAGTGACCTTAACTGCATTTTTCCTCCGCTTAAGCTTTGTGGTGATAACGGTGCTATGATTGCCGGGGTGGCATATCATTTCCTGAAACGGGGTGATCGTTCCGGCTGGGATACAACTGCCTGTGCTCGTATACCGCAGTTCAAGCGTGGCTTGCTTAAAAAATAAGCCAGCTGCCAAGAGTTTTGGTAAATTCTGGATTTGCCAGGCAAAAAAACAACATTCGCTCTGGAGAAAATATGGAACTTAAAAATTTGACATATGGAATTGTAGGGCTCGGAATTATGGGGGGCTCTTTTGCAAAGGCAATCAGAGAAAAAATTCTTTGTATGAATGGGTCTTCCGGAAGAATCTATGTATGTAACCGAAGTACTGCTTGTCTTTCAATGGCGTCTGAGGATGGTGTGGCTGATAGAACTTTCACGTCTGACCGGGTTTCTGAAATGCTCCCGGAATGTGACATAGTCTTCGTTTGCCTTTATCCTCATGCTACTCTTGATTTTCTGAAAGTTCACCGTGACGAGTTTAAATCTGGTGCAATTGTGACAGATATAAGTGGCGTAAAGGGGATTTTTGAAAAGGAACTTCCTTCAATACTCAGGGATGATGTTGATTTTATAATCGGTCATCCTATGGCTGGCGGTGAAAAGGAAGGTTATGCTAATTCAAAGGCAGAATTCTTTGTTAATCATAATTATATTCTGTGTGCACAGCCGTTCAATAAAAATGAAAATCTTTCCCTTGTGCGCGACCTTGTCCTTGGGATGGGATTTACGCGAATTACTGAAACTACATGTGATATTCATGACTATAAGATAGGCTTTACAAGCCAGCTTTGTCATGTTATTGCCAGTGCACTTGTTGAAAGTGCAGAAGATCCTGAAATAACTGCATTTGGAGGCGGAAGTTTTGAGGATCTTACTCGTATTGCCATGATAAATGCTCCTCTTTGGACGGAATTGTTTATTTCTAATAAAGATAAGCTTGTTTCTCATATCGAGAATTTTCAGAAAAAAATGGACGAGTTCAAGGCAGCTGTTGCTTCAGAAGATTCCGAAAAACTAAAATCGCTTCTTGAGGATACCAGAGAAAAGCGCATGAGAATGGGGTCAATCCGTACTGTTCGCAAAACCTGATTCTGGTTGCTGCAGAATAAGATCCGGAGGCTTGGCAAACGGCTTTGAAGATGGTCTGCAAAAAAAACTATAAAAATATTTTCTCTCTTTAATATTTCCCGTTGAAAAACGTGCAAAACAACATTAGAATAGTAGCATGAGCGACTTAGAAATTCTTGATAGAGCGATCAGACGTATTCCTGATTTTCCAAAAGAGGGAATTCTTTTTTATGATGTAACAGGAATCTTTGTAGAACCAAAGGCTTTTAAAATCTGTATTGACCGTATGGTTGAACTTTACGAGAATAAACAAATAGATGCTGTTGTCGCAATTGAAGCGCGGGGCTTTCTTCTGGCATCTCCTTTTGCAATCCGTAGAGGACTTCCTCTTGTTTTGGTAAGAAAAAAAGGTAAGCTCCCCGGAGAAACTTATTCCGCAAAGTATTCTCTTGAATATGGAACTGCGGAAATTGAAGTTCAAAAAACAGATATTCAAGCTGGAAAAAATTATCTGGTCGTTGATGACCTTATTGCTACTGGAGGAACTCTTACAGCTGCGCGAAACCTTATAGAACAGGGTGGTGGAACTGTATCCGATTTCTTTGGAGTGATCGGACTGCCGGAATTGAACTATGAAAAGGTTTTGACACCATCGTGTGTTTCGACATTGATTAATTACGGTGGAAAATAGGGATATAAGGGGAAAAATATGTCTAACTTGCCTAAAAATTACAAACCTATACTTGATGTAAAGGAAACAGAACGTGCGATTGTCAGCATAAAAGATTTCTTTCAGGTTTCTCTTGCTACGGAGCTTAATCTTACCCGTGTTACGGCTCCGCTTTTTGTTCCGGCAGGAACAGGTATAAATGATGATCTTAATGGTGTTGAAAAGCCGGTTTCATTCAATGTAAAAGGAATGAACGGACAGAAAATGGAAATCGTTCAGTCGCTTGCAAAATGGAAGCGTCTTAAAGTTACAGAATTGGGATGCAAGCCTGGATTCGGAATCTATACAGATATGAATGCCATTCGTCCTGATGAGGAACTTGATGCAGTTCATTCTTTGTATGTAGACCAGTGGGACTGGTGTATGGCAATTGATGAAAAGGATCGTACGGTTTTCTATCTTTTTGATATCGTGAAGAAGATTTACAGAACTCTTAAACGTACAGAATTCTATATCTATGACCGCTATTCTATGTTCGAACCGATTTTGCCGGATGACATCAAACTTGTATACTCAGACGATTTGCTCCGCGAATATCCTGGGCTTACTCCTAAAGAACGTGAAAACGAAGTTGCAAAGAAATACGGTGCTGTATTCATTGCAGGAATCGGTGGAAAATTGCCGGATGGTTCTATTCACGATGGAAGGGCTCCTGATTATGATGATTGGATCAGTGATGCAGGCGACGGTCATGTTGGTCTTAACGGTGATATTATTGTATGGAATGAAACTTTGGGGCGTGCTTTTGAGCTTTCTTCTATGGGTATTCGCGTAAGTCCAGAAAGTCTTTTGCGTCAGCTTAAGGAGCGTGGTTGCGAAGAACGTGCAAACCTTCCTTTCCAAAAGAAACTTCTTAATGGAGAGCTGGCGTATACCCTTGGTGGCGGTATCGGACAGTCCCGTCTTTGTATGTTCCTGCTTCGTAAAGCTCATATTTGCGAAGTTCAGGTAAGCGAATGGCCAAAGAGTGAAATTGAAGCTTGTGAAAAAGCTGGAATTCCAGTTCTTTAATTTCATTTGTTTTGATGATAAAGCAATTCGAATATACTAGTAGTGAACTTGAGTCAAAGCTCAGTGAGTGCGTTAAAAACGGTGTCACAGAGCTTTCTGTTCATGACCAGATTCTTGCAAAGGATAAAGGAAGGCTTCTCAAATTCTTAAAAGCCGTGGAGCGAGAAGCGCCGGATCTTTTCGTCTCTTTTACAGTTGATCCCCACAACATTGATATGGATGTATGTCGTCAATGTATGAACCTAAATTGCTCCGTAGAAATGGCTTTTGAGCCCGTTCTTGCAGAAGGGAAAAATCAAGGACTTCTTTTTGATAAAAAGTTTTATTCCAGACGTTGTGCAGCATTGAATAATGCCGGTCTTGTATTCGGAGTAAGTCTTTCTTTTGCGGAAAAGCCAGGTGATTCTTTAAGGGATTTCTGCGACCGTCTTGATTTTACGTTGGGGCAGTATCCTAATCACATTGATTTTCCTCAGACGGAAGATTCTGAGCTTATGGCTGGTGCCAGGGTCACAGGACTGTTCAGTGGCGAAAATATTCATTTTGCTAGAAATATTGCTTTTGCTGCCCGAACTTTTTATTCTGCCGGCCGTGCTGTTCCATGGTTTATTTCTGTGCTGAAGCCTTTGAAGATGCCTGCATCGAAGTTTTTTGCTGATTTTGCAGAATGGCAGCGCGTAAATAATTGCGATTTTAAGAGTGGTTTTGTTCCTGAATCAGTACCGCATGAAGAAATTGAAAAAATGCAGCTTAATTTTCTTCAAATGAAATATGAAGAAAAGAGGGCTCTGCCTGTTTTTGCCGCCGTGAAGGATCTTGTAAGATTGAATGGTGCGTTCAGCAGGGTTGTTAGCGATGGAAAGAACATTGAAATAGAAACTAGTTATAATCCTGATGATTTATTTGGTCCTGAATGTATGGATATTGAAAGTTTTGCAAATGATGTCTGTATGGAACATTGTAAATCTCTGCTTTTTCTTACGGACGAAGGACCTGATTACAGGATTATATGACATACGTTTTTACAACTTTCGAAAAAATACGGCTTGATGAATTTTTACGCAAAGAACTTCCCAAAAAATTACTGGATCCGCAGAATGCAAGCAATTCAAAAATCCGAAGACTTATTGTTGCTGGTTCTGTAAAGGTGAATGAAATGCAATGCCGACGACCCGCCTTTGAACTAAGAGGTAAATCTTGTGTCTGTGTAAACTTTGATGAAGAAAAGTTTTTTTATGAAAAACAGCCGGATGACATAAAATTCGAGCTTACAGAAAAAGACGTCCTTTTTGAGGATGAGTTTTTAATTTGTGTTAATAAACCAGCATTTTTTCCTACAGAAGAAACTATTGTCGGGGGTGAAAAGCGTGATAATCTGCATGCGGCTGTCGTTCGTTATCTTTGGAATAAAAATCCTGCGTTGCGGAATCCTCCTTATGTGGGAATAATGCATCGTCTTGATCGTGAAACCAGCGGAGTTATTCTTTTTACAAAACAGCGTTCTGTAAATAAAAACATTCAGAAAATGTTTGAAAGTCATCATTTTACAAAAATCTACAAATGTCTGTGTAAGCCTTTGCCGTCATGTTCTGTAGAGATTGAAAAGAACTGTTCGTTTTCGGTCGAAATGTATATGAATCGAATAAGTGCAAAAAGTCAAGCTGCAAAGTGGGGCAGAGTGTCCGAAAGTCACGGAGGACTTTACTCAAAAACAGATTTTTATATAGAAGAAAAAAGAAACAGTGCTTCATTGTATACAAAAAAAACTTCTGCGGAGACCTTGCTCTTACGTGCAGAGCTTTTTACTGGCCGCACTCATCAGATTCGAGTTCATCTTGCAAGCTGCGGTCTTCCAATTGTTGGTGATACTCTTTATGGGGGAGAACCTGCAGAAAGAATCATGCTTCACGCTTACAGGCTTGAATTTATTCATCCTGTAAGCGAAAAAATGATATCTGTTACGGCTGTCTGTCCGTTCTAACATTTATTGAAAATATTAGAACGTATCAGAAAATTTTGTTAATTATAGTTCTATTCCGTTTTCAAGTTCTTTCAGGTTTACTCGGCGACCTTTTGATAAATCTGTGTTTCCTGGGTAGATTACACAGAATTCTTTTGGCATAAATTCTTCTTTTCCTTTTGATTCTGCGTAAAGCTTGTTTCCGTCTAAAGTAAACTTTATTTCTGCATAATCCCCTTTTTTGTATGCTTCGGTTTTGCCGTCGTCCTTGTATAGCGTAAAGGAATTTTTGATTCCTTTTTCTGGGAATACAAAAAGTACGTTATTGTTTTCTTCTTTCATAGGGATTATTGAGCCTGATTTTACAAAGACAGGAACGGTTTCCAAAGAAACTTTCATATTTAATACTTTGTCTCTGTCTGAGGAAATTTTTTCCATTGTAAAGAAATTGTACCAGGTGCCGGCTGGAAGCCAGACTTTATGATCACTTGAGTCAGCCATTTCCTCCATTACAGGAGAAATCAGGAAGGCATCTCCGAACATATACTGCGAGTTTAAGAACTGTTCTGGTGTTGATTTTGTTTCGTAATACATTCCGCGCATCATTGGAAGCCCGTCCATTGTCTGTCTTGCTGTTGAATAGATGTAAGGAAGCAACCTGTAACGGGTCTTTATAACAGAGAGCACGAGTTTTTCGATTTTTTCAGAGAATTTAAAAGGTTCTCTGTTTCCTGTTCCGTGTGCTCTGTAGACAGGTGTAAATGCCCCGAACTGCTGCCATCGCAGATACAGTTCTTCTGGAGAATTTGGCTGTACGAAGCCACCGACATCGCTTCCCCAGTATGGGAGAGCTGAAATTCCGGTGTTAAGTCCGTATGATATCTGATTTTTCAATGCCGGCCAGCTTACAGAAACATCTCCTGACCATACGGATACATTGAATTTTCCAGATCCGGTTCCAGCTGAGCGGCTTAGAATAAAAAGTCTCTGGTCGGGTTTTGTGTCATGAACCCCTTCATATAATGCTTTTGTCCAATAGTAGTTGTAGTAGTTGTGAAAATCTTGTTCATCAAATTTTCCGTATTTAAGATCGTCTTTTGCGCCTTCCGGTTCTCCTAAATCTGTCCAGAAACCATCAATGCCTGAGTCAATCATTGCGCTGTATTTTTTTGACATAAAAGCCTTTACATTCTTTCCTATGGGATTAAAGATTCCTCCAGTTTTATCATCAAAGCACCACCAGTCTCTCCATAGGGCTGTTTTTCCATTTTTATTTTTGCACAGAAGCTCTTTTTTCTGCAGTTCCTGAAATGAGCTTGATTCTGTGGTAAAGAATGGTTCTGTAATAGTTATAAGTTTTATGTCGTTCTGTTCCATATAGTCATTCAGCTCAGAATAGTTTGAAAAAGCCGGGGCTGTCCAGAAAATGTCTCCCATGTGTTTAAACCAATATAAATCCAAAACTACGGCTGACAGAGGAATTTCATGTTTCTTAAAATTTTCAATCAGTTCAATTACTTCTTCAGAAGATTTGTAACCGTATTTTGACTGAATGTATCCGTATGCCCATTCTGGGAGAATGCAGAGACTTTCAGTTTCTTTATAAAAATTGGCGACTGCATCCTTTATGCTTGCTTCCTGCCGGATATAACATTCAATTCTGTGATATTCGCTCCTATATAGTTCTGAATCATCACCATTCTGAAAATATATTTTGTCTCTTCCATTTGCATTGTAATATACGGCGGTGCTTTCGTTTGTTACATAAAAGGGAATGAATATGTAGGCATGATCGCCATATTTTGATTCATTGTAAATTGTAAAAGACTGATTTGAAAGATTCGCTTTTCTGCTTGCCTGTCCAAATCCGTAAAATCCGGTCGCTGTTTTCCATGTTCGCTTTTCGCGGATGATTTTTCCGTCATCACTGAGTCTGGAAGTGTAAAGTTCCTGGTCTCCTGCTTTTAGAGTGTACCCATCTTCTAATGGAATGATTTCGTAGTTCTGCCAGACAAAAGAATTGTCGTCGTTTTGAACGAATTCAGAATCTGCTTTAGTTTTTTTCAATTCAAGATCTTTTACAGGGGTTTTTGGATTCTGCCCGATCGCTTCAAATCTAATTGAACCGTCGCTGCATGGTTCAAAGATAAGGGTTGTTCCGTTTTCAAATTGTAATTTTGAAAAGCAAAATGCGTTAAATGTGAGTCCGAATGCAATTAATGCGTTTAATATTATTTTTTTCATATCTCTATTATATATGAGTTTAATAAAAATGAAAAACTCTATCATTATAGAAGAGTGTGATTATTGCAAAAAAAAGACTGACTCCTCTATGATTTAGGAATCAGTCCTTAAAATCAGCGTAACTACTGTGTCCTGTAATCAGGGACGCTTCTTTTGTTTTTTACAGCCTGCAATTATTGACTGCCTTATTTATAATCATTGTACTTTTGCAATATTTGAATAACCGTCTACAAGTGCTTTTATTTTCACAGCACTTCCATCAGACGTTTCAATTCTGTATGTCTGACCGCGGATAATATTGTGCATTTCCCGATATCCCTGAGTTTTTTCTACTGTTACGCCAGTAGATTTAGTGGTTCCTTCATAAATCGTAAATGATTTTGAACTGCCTGTCCAATCAGAAGTGTCGAAAACTGCATACAAAGTTGAGCCTTCTGTTTCTGAAATACAGATAAAGAAACCACTTGCACTTACGTCAACCACGATTGCTGACTGTCCAAAGTAATCAAGGTTGACACCTTCCAAACATGTTCCTTTGTATAAGTTCTTTGTATCTTCACCTTTTTTGATTGTAAGCTGTTTTTGTAGTTCAGAATATGCAAGCAGACCGCTTTCAATCTGTTCCTGCAATGATTCAACTTCAGTCTTTATTGCAGCAATCATTTCGGACAGGGACATATTCGAACTGCTACCGTAGGTGCTTTCATTTATTTGTTTTAGAATTCCGCTCAATTCTGTTGCAATATTTTCTTTTTCGGAATTTAAGGAACTGTTTTCGGACTGAAGTGCAGCCGTTTTTTCAGAAATTGCTTCAATGATCTGTTCTATCGTCAGTGATGATGTGTCTGTGCTGTTGTCAAGTGCAGTAAGAATTTCGGAAAGACTTGTTTTTGTATTTGAAATTGAACTTTTTGCTTCAGCAAGTTCATTCTGAATCTCCGTTATCTTTGCTGTTTTTTCTGTAAGTTCTGTCGTTTTTGCAGAAAGTGCAGATTCTGTTGCTTCGAGCTGTTTTTTTACAAGTTCTGCAATTTCTGAAGCTGTCATTGAATCTGTAACAGAGCTTGAGTCTGTGAGAAGTTTTATAAGCGTTTCTTTTGCATTCGTATTTTCTGATTCAAGGGAGGATACCTCACTTGTTAATTCTGCAATTTTTGCTGTCTTTTCATCGTCGTTAAGTCCGGCTGCTTCAATCTGTGCGTTAAGAGATGCGATTTCTGCTTTTTTAGCATCTATTTCACTCTTCTGTGCTTTCAGCTCGTTCTCAATCTTCTCAATTATTTCTGCAACAGTTTCGTTCCCTGTAAGATTTTCTTTCTGTTCGTCAGAAAGCAGTTCTGTAAGGGAGTTTTTGGCAGAAGAAAGCTCTGTATTTTTTGTATTAAGTTCTTCTTTTACTTTTTCGATTATCTCGGATACAGTTTCATTTCCTGTGAGTGAATTTTTCTGCTCTTCAGAAAGAAGGTCTGTGAGCGAAGTTTTTGCAGTTTCCAACTCAAGTTCTTTGTTTTCTATTTTTTCTTCGATTTTTGCAATAACTTCGCTTACTGTAGCGTTTTCTCCAAGTTCCGCAAGGGTCTTGTCATCAAGAAGTTTTTTCAGGTCTGATTTTGTGCTTTCTATCTGTTCCTTGATTTTTTCAACGGCCTCAGAAAGTGTTGTAATGCCTTCTGTTTCGGAAGATGTTCCTGCTTTAAGAATGCTTGCAAGTTCTTCTTTTGCTGTTGATGAACTTGTTCCGTTTGCGATGGTGTTTTTTATCTGTTCGATTTTTTTAGATGCATCGCCGAACGCAAGCAGGTCGGAAAGCTTTCTGCCGTCAGATGTTTCAATATCCTTCATCGCTTCCTGAAGTTTTTCAATTGTTTCCAATGCAGATGCAAGACTTTTGAGTTTTTCTGCGTATTCTTCGTCTGTAAATGATGCTGCGTTTGAAAGTTCTGAAACAAGGTTGCCGATTTCCTCAAAAGAATCTGCATAAGTGGTAACCATGCTTTCTACTGCGCTTCTTGAATCTGAATTCTGTTCCTGTTCTACTGACTGATTAATGTAAATTGTGTCCAGATTCCCGATTGTGTCTCCTAAGCCGATGTCGCTGCATGAAAATAGAATAAAGGAGAGAGATGTTAAGATAAATACTTTTTTCATAATCAACCTCTACTTTTATGTTTGTGTTTATGGTAACCGATATTTGAAATAATGCAAGTTTTTTTTAAAACCTATTGCATATTTTTAAAATTTATGATTTTTATCTCTCATTTTGAAAAAAATTTTGACAAATTCTAAAACTAGTGCAAATATAACTGTATAAAAAGTAAGGGAGTTTTATATGAAAAAAGTTTTTTTTAGTATCCTCTTTATTTTTGTTT
>JAFOSK010000026.1 GCA_017392945.1 Treponema sp. | reverse complement strand
GAACTTGTAGAACTCAAAGATTCCATTCTCGATCAACCCGAAAACCTCCATCTTATTGAAGGAATGTCTCGTGATACAAACATCAGTCCTTTTCACTTAATCAGAAAATTCAAGAAAATGTACGGACTTACTCCCCATCAGTTTCAAATTCAGTGCAAAGTACGAAAAGCTCAGAAACTGCTTGAAGAAGAAAAGAGCATCTGTGAAGTGACTTATGATGCGGGTTTTTGCGACCAAAGCCACATGGACAGATGCTTTCAGAAAATAGTGGGCCTTACCCCAAAGGAATACAGGGAAGCGGCAAAACCCAACAGCGAGTCCTAGCACAAGGCAGGAAAAAACTTTGCAAAAAGATAAAGTCCTTCCGGGCCGGCATTGACTTCGTGCGGAACCTTTGCAGGCATAATCGAAATCACACCAGGCTCATAGATCAGGCTCTTGCCGTTGTTGATGCACATTCCGCTACCTGCGATAACCTCGTGAGTCTCAAGCTGTGTCTCGTGAATGTGATTTTTAATGCTCTTGTTTGGTGCAATCCTGACCAAATGATAACTGAATTGACCATCTGTATCTTTTGATGTGATGATGTGCTTCAGTTCCACACCCTCAAAAGTCGGATGCTTGTTCCAGCCAATTTCATTGAATGAAATCTCACCTTCCGGCAAACGCAAGCTGCCATTGTTAAATTTTTCAAAAAGTTCCTTATTCATATTGTTACCTCTTGAACAGAGTGTAGTATAAATATGAATGAAGGAATTGGATAAAATTGCTCTTTTTACTTATTGAACAGGAATGTTTTCCATTATTTCCATTCCAGCCGCATCCTCAAGAACTCTTTCATGTCCTTGTAAAAGTCCATAGTCGGAGGAGTTATTTTGATTTTCTTAAGAGCTTTTTGAACCAGAGGATTTTTGTAGCAGCAGACCGCATTTGATGAAGCATAAAATAAAACATCCAGCTGAATTTTGTAGGCGACATCCTGTGTGGTACCAAGCATCTCTGCAAGCCTGTCGCGGAAGGCATAGGCCAGGTCATAATATTTCCTTTTGAAAACGGCGAGCCTTTCCACCGTTACGTTTGTTTCAATTACAGGATTAAGATAGGAAACATAACGCATGTAATCCTGATTTGCGTTGACGATTCCAGCCCATACTTCAGCTATCACGTCCGGTTTAAAATTGTTGCCCTGGGGAAAAGCCGAAAGTAGGGAGCCATAATAGACCGACATTTTTTCTGCGGAGATTTCCAAAAAGATTTCTTCCTTGGTTGTAACGTATTTATAAAGGTTGGCTCTGGACCAGCCTAATTTTTCTGCAATCGTTGTAAGCGTAATTTCTGAGTAGGGACATTTTGCAAAAAGTTCTGCCGTCGCCTCTTTAATTTGAGAAAGCCTTTCTTCCTTGTGCTCGTCGCTTCTTGCGCGGACGAAAACTGCTTTGCTGTTTAAATCTGACATACCTAAAGAATAACACAGTAAAAGGATTTTTGCAATAAGCAACTTTTTGTCACTAAAAATGCATTTTAGTATTGAAAGGTCACTGTTTATGCCATAACTTAAGTTAAGTGGCACAACGTTATCAAATCTGCGTTAGCGCTGGGAGCCCCTTGCCGACCGCAGGCTGAACTTGTTTCAGCCGAGGACGGTGAGCGTTAGCGAAGGGCGGACATAGCGACCCGAAGGGGAACGCCCCATTCACAGGAGGAATTGATGAATCCAATCAGATGGCTTCCCGCGGTTACATAGCCCCGGCCTTTGCCCGCGAAATGATTTCCAGCGGAACTGTTGAAAAATCCAGAACAGGATAAAGCATTTATAAGAAGTTGATGTTGCAATCTGCCTTATAGTATTGTATTTTATTAATAAAAAATAAAAATATTCTGCTCGAAACCTATATCAGAAGAACAGTTTATCAATAAATCTTGGAACTTTTCGTCAGGAGGTCCCAATGTCAAAACGCGGAATAAAAGAATGGATCTTACGCTCTGTCATCCTTGCAATAGGATTGATTATTGCTCATTTTGGGGTGACACTTTTTCTCTTGTCTGATTTGGGGGCAGATCCTTTTAATGTATTTGTTCAGGGTTTATTCAGAATCTTAAGATCTGTAATTCCTGGCAGCCTGATAACTCACGGGCGGACTCATATGGCTGTGTGCCTCATCATCATTTTCATTCTTCTTTTTGTAGACAGGTCATATATAAAAATCGGTACTGTAATCTGCATGGTTTGCGGCGGACCGATTATAGATTTTTTCACCTGGCTTTTGGGGCTGATTCTTGGCAGCGAGCAGCCTTTGTTGAGCAGGATTTTGATGCTTGTTTTGGGCTGCATAATCCTTGCCTACGGAATGACAATCGTAATAAAATCGGATGCGGGAACCGGGCCTAACGATCTGGTTGCCGTAGTAATTTCTGATAAAACAAAAAAGAAACAGGAATATCTTGAAAAAGAACTAAAGAATGCCCTGCCGCGCGTTCAGTGCCTTGAGCTTGAAATTGAGCACATGACCGGCAAGCTTGTGAATGAGTCGTAAAGTTATTTATTCCTAAATCCCTTCATCCCCTTCCCCAGCAGCGTCGTCGCAAGCTCAATCATTTCTTCCAAAAGACTCAAAAGCTTTCACTGAACCAGCCCAAAATACTTTTCAAAGACTTCGCTGCACTTTTTCTGTTCATCGTTAAGGCAGATTGTAAGCGAGCGCTTTGTAT
>JAFOSK010000025.1 GCA_017392945.1 Treponema sp. | reverse complement strand
TCACCCTTTGGATTTGTATGTCCCATTGCAGCATCAAGGTCGATAACTGCAACTTCGCCGTATGTATTAAATTCACTTATAAGAGCATCAGCATCATCCCGCTGCAAAACAAGCTCTTTTCCATTTTTCAACTGAACAACATGACCGTCTTTCAGGTCGATAGAACTAATTACCATGCCGTCAATTCTACAAAATTTCTACTATTTTTACAATTATCATATACAGGGCAGCTTATTTCCAACTCGCCTTCCACCGCCCGCCTACGGCTCGGTCTGGCCGCCGAAAATCGCCGGCCATCCTGCTACGCACGGTTCCACGCTCAGCCCGGCTTAATCAGAAAAACTTAATTCCATCTGCAAGCTCTTATTATCTTCCGTGTGCAAAACTATACTGGCAGCCAGGAAGTTTCTTGCATTCATACAGCAATACATCAGCACGCTGGTAAAGATGATCAAATGTTTCTCCTTCTGCTACCGTAAATACAGCACCAAGACTTACAGAAATTTTTCTGTCCCGGAGCGGCTTTATAGAAATCTGCCCTATTGTCTCAAAGAAGCGTTCTATACACATAGAACCGATCTTTTCATCCATAACGCCAACTGCAAAAATAGCAAATTCATCACCGCCAAGACGCATTATGATGTCATTACCGCGGAACGCTTTTTTCATTGCCTTTGCAATTTCCACCAGGACTTCATCCCCTACAGAATGACCAAAATTATCATTTATAGACTTGAACTTATCAACATCAAAAAGACAGAACATACCGCAATCGCCCTTCTTAAGCAAAAGTTCAATTCTGCGTTCGCCACTTCCACGGTTATTAATTTTTGTAAGCGCATCCGTCTGAGAAAGATAGAAAAGTTCCGTTTCCATCTTCTTATTGGCTGTAATATCCGTAAACGAGTTTATTATGATTTCTTCATGATTGGAAAGCTTTACAACCTTTGAATGTCCAAGGACCCATTTAAATTCACCGCTCATTTTATGAATGGAAAACTCATAAGTATATTCAGGATCTCCGTTCTTAAGTGCAAGGATTTTATGTATGATAGCATCTTTTTTAGGTGATTCCATTTTTCCAAGAACCGCCATAATATTATCCTGTGCATTTACAATCGAATCCCAACCAAACAAATTCAACGCAGCCGGATTCATCATCAAAATCTCATGATTGATTCTCTTAAAAGAAAAAATACCCGCGCTCTGAGCCTGAAGCATCTCCGTATAGATCTCGTTCTGACTTCCAAGCGTATTTCTTAAAATCTGCTGATATTCAAGTTCGCGGCGTTTTTCCTCTTCAATAGGCTGAATAGAAAAAATAACGTACTTAAGCCGTCCGTCCATGTCTTTGCTTACCGGCATAAAATTAGCACGGCACCAACCGAACATCTCTCCGTAAAATTCATGGCTTATAATACTTTTTTCAGCAAGCCTTTCTTCAACGGAAGTCAGATCAACAAATTTAAGGATTCCGTTTATAAAATCCGAACTTGCAATATGCCCCACAACTTCACGAATCTGTCTGTTCGCATCATCAAAGTTAAACGAATCATTACTGCAAATGAACTTACTGATTTTCGGATTATCTTTCGAAACGTGAAAATTATTATCGATAATATTCACAAGATACATTGTCAACGTAGAAGACGCTATTGCCTGGAATATTTTCTGTTCAAATGAATCATTTGACTTTATATCGTTCAGGATAAAACCCGCAACTGACTGCAAAAGCAAAGGTGAATTCTTGTTGCGCCTTACGTTTCCAACACTTATAAAACCGCGAAGATTTCCCTCAAGAATCAAAGGAACAGACATAAAATTCTTAAGATGTTCCTGATTTTTAAAAATCTCATTCTTAACTTCTTTCGGCAGGTCAGAAGTCCTTATATCTATAAAGATTTCGCCTTTTTCTTCAAGAATATTAAGCCAGTCTTCGTTTATAAGAGTATCAGAATCATCTTCGTTCGGATCAATTTTTTCTTCATCAACCGAAAACCTATATGTACAACGGAGTTTCTCTCCCTTATCTATAAGCTCGTAAATACGAACCCTGTCAGCTTCATAAAATCCAGCAACAATAGAAAGTACATTATAAACAGAAACTCCGAGGTCATTACTTTTTGACTGCAACGCTTGAATACATTCTACAAGAGTTTCCTGAGTTTCAAGCCGACTTTCTAACTCTTCATAACTAAGACTAGGCATTATATCCATGTCTATAATTATAGCATATTAATTGCATTTTACGAATTTAAAATAAAAAAATCCTGTAATTTTCTCTTATAAAGAAAAAAACAGGATTTTCAAGCCGTTTAACAGAATCGAACTGTTGACCTCTTGATTACGAAGCAAGTGCTCTACCAACTGAGCTAAAATGGCGGAATTTCTATTTTTCTGCCGACCCCTGAGTCTTATAACGCATCTTAATCTGAAGGTTTTTATCTGCCTGAGTGTTATACAAATCCACTGTACGTTTCATGTCAGAGATGTTGTTTATTATAATGTAATTGTCAAAAAGTTCAATACGACGCTTTTCGTGCAATTTGCTGATTTCGTCCTTTGTTACTTCAAAACTAAGACCAGCCCAATGCGCAATATCAGAAATTGTTACATCAAGCCGAACACTTGTATCAGAAGCATTGTAATTAGGCGACATTTCGTGAAGCAAAAGGAAAACATCTGCAAGTCGAGCCTGTGTATCAGAAATTACAAGAACCTTAAATCTTCTGTGCTGGTCATAAATTCGCTTACAGAATAGCTTAAGCAAGTTCATTGCAAGCTGTGCATTTCCAGTTACCAGAGTTTCAAAGTTCACTTTACTGAATTCAAGACACTTTACTGAAGTTTTAGCCATACAAGTTGCAGAACGAGGAGAATTATCAAGAATTGCCATTTCGCCAAAGAATTCGCCGGCACGCAAAATGTCGAGATTCTTTGCAGAACCATTAACGCACTTCAAAAGCTGAACTTCACCTTTTTGAATCAAATAGAAGGTATCGCCCGGCTCAAATTCTGAAATAATTACCTGACCTGGAGCATATTTTTTTGCAAATCGTTCAAAAGCAGGAAGCTCAAACTGGCGCAATCCGCCGTCAGAATCAATTCCGTATTCATCATATACAGATGGTTCACGCTGGTTGTGAGCAGCAGATTCCTTGAACATCTGCTTTACTTCATCTACATAAACTGCTGTCGGGAAACGCTGCAAAAATTTATAGCAGACATCGTAGCAGGAAACAAATCGTTCTTCTTCATAAAAACATTTTGCAACGGAATACATTCCGGTAACCGGCTTTTCCGGAACACTCTGCAGAATGCTTTCGATCTTTTTATGAATCTGTCTGAGCTGGCTCGAGAAAACCCGAAGCATTTTTAGAATAATCTGTTTATTAGAACTAAAATTCGCTTCAAATTCCTGAATTGTAAGACACACTACAACACTATCAGAAATTGCAGTAGCAGTTTCTTCGCGGGGAAACCTGCCT
>JAFOSK010000024.1 GCA_017392945.1 Treponema sp. | reverse complement strand
TGCTAGTATTCTTATGAGTATGGGTATGATGATGCTTCCGCCTGTTCAGATTTCAATGCCTTTTAAGCTTATGCTGTTTGTTCTGGTTGATGGTTGGGGGCTTTTGACTACGCAGTTGTTCAATTCTGTTATACGTTAGAACTTTTTAGGGGGATTTTATGGGTGTTTCGATGATTGTAACCTTGATGAGGGGTGGTGTAATTCAGATTTTTAAGCTGATTATGCCTGCTCTTGCGGTTGCCCTTACAGTCGGTCTTATCGTTGCAATATTTCAGGCCGTTACATCGATTCAGGAGCAGACACTTACTTTTCTTCCGAAGTTTATTTCGATTCTTGTTGTAATTGCATTGTTGAGCGGATGGATGTTTACGGAACTGGGAGAATATACAAGAATGCTGTTTAATATGATTCCGGAATTAGCCCGCTGATGATTCAGGATATTCTTCTTTCGGCACCTCTGTTTCTTCTTGTTGCAGCGCGTTCTGCCGGTCTGATATTTACGCTTCCTCTTTTTTCTATGCGTACTGTATCGCGGGTCGCAAAAATTGCTCTTATAGGGTATATCTCCTATATTCTGATGGGGCAGGCTGTTTTTGACCGTTACGATTCTGCTATAAAAGAAGATGGTGCGCTGAGCATTTATTTTGGGCTTCTTGTTTTGGGCGAAGGTATGATCGGCGTTATAATCGGATTTTATGTTTCTATTATCTTTGCAGCTTTTAGTACTGCTGCCCAATTTTTTGCTTTTCAGATGGGATTTACGGCGGCATCAACTTATGATCAGCTTTCACAGGTTGAAAATCCTCTTTTAGGACAGTTTTTCAATTTTGCTGCAATTCTGATTTTTGTTCAGAATCATTGGTTTCAGGTTATTTTCATGAAAGGTTTGAAAAAATCCTTTGAGGCTGTAACGGTTTTTGATTTTATACGTGAGCAGAGCAGTATCGTTTCATTTTTGCTTAAGGGGCTTACAAATCTTTTCGCGGATGCATTTCTGATTTCTATGCCGATAATGGGAACCCTGTTTCTTATAACTGTCTGTACGGGTCTTTTATCTAAGGCCGCTCCGCAGATGAACCTTCTTTCTGAGGGATTTCCTGTGATGATTCTTCTTGCGTTTATGCTGATTATCTGGATTTTTCCATCTCTCTGTGATTTCTTTACAAGGGCTTTCAATACCGGACTTACGGATATTTTCAATATGATTTTTATTACTGGTGCCGGAGGTAAAACATGAGTTTTCAGAGTATTGACCTTCAGTGGTTTGCGGCAGAAGATGAAGGACGAACAGAGGAACCTTCGGAACTTAAACTCAGGCGTGCCAGAGAAGAAGGTCGTGTTGCAAAAAGTCAGGAACTTACCGGTGCTATCGTGTTTTTGCTTGCTTTTGTAACTTTGATTTTTCTTGCAAGGTCAATTCTTGCCGGATGCGCTGATATTCTTTCGTTTTTCTTTAACCGCATAAATGACGTGGATATTATGGATGCGGCTTATTTTAAGATTTTTGTGTACTATTTTCTGCGCATGGTGTTTCCTATTACTATGGTCGGAATTGTTTCTGCTGTCCTGGGGAATATAATTCAGAACAAGGGAATGATATTCAGTTTGAAAGCAATTACCCCTAAATTTTCAAAAATTATTCCGAAATTCGGGGAATATTTTAAGAATACGATGTTTTCCGTGCGAGGTGTATTTAATATTGCAAAATCAATCGGGAAAGTTGCCGTTATAGTTGCGGTTGCCTATTTTCTTGTAAAGCGGGATATTCCGGAACTTATGACAATAATTCAGAACGGCAAGGCTTTGGACGGCGTATTCCATGTTGCGAAGATGGCTGCCGTTCTAATAATGATTGCAGCAGTAATATTTCTTATCATTTCGATTCCGGATTATTTTGTTCAGCGCAGGGAATTCATGGAATCAATGAAGATGACAAAATATGAGGTAAAGCAGGAATATAAGGAAATGGAAGGTGATCCTGAAGTAAAAAGCCGCCTTAAGCAGAAGCAAAAGGAAATCCTTCAGCATAATATGCCTAAGGCCGTCCGGGAAGCGGATGTTGTTATCACTAACCCAACGCATTTTGCGGTTTCGATGAAGTATGACCGTGAAGTTAACGAGGCTCCTCAGATTACGGCAAAAGGTGAAGATGCGGTAGCACTACAAATGCGCCGTATTGCCTCTGAAGCCGGCGTTCCTATTGTGGAAAACAGGCCTTTGGCACGAAGTCTCTATGCAGAAACAGAAGTTGGTGATATAATACCAGATAAGTATCTTTCTGTCCTTGCAAATATTTATGCAGAGATAATGAGATACGATTCAAAAAAAATGTAGGTAGCTTGCTAAACGGGTGGGGATCTAATGGCAAACGAAAAAAAAGTAAGCATTGTTTCTCTTATTCAGAAGAACATGATAGGCGTGATGGCTGTCGTTGTCATCGTGATGCTTGTTGTGCCTCTTCCTAAGGTTTTTATCGATCTTCTGATGATACTGAATCTTGCCATTGCAATTACTGTTCTTCTTACTGTTGTTTATACGCCGCGTGCATCAAGTTTTTCTTCATTTCCACAAGTCATTCTTTTCGTAACTTTGTTTGGCCTTGGAATAAATATTTCTTCTACCCGACTCATTCTTTCTGCTCAAGGAACCAGCCTTAATGCCCTTAAAAATACACAGAGTGCAATGGTTCAGGCTTTTGCAAATATTGTTGCTGGAAACAGTCTGGTGATTGGGTTCGTTATTTTTATAATCCTTATAGTCGTTCAGGTTGTAGTAATTACAAAGGGTGCGGGACGAGTTTCAGAAGTAGCTGCACGCTTTACTTTGGATTCTATGTCTGTAAAACAGTTTGATATTGATAATCAGCTGGCAAACGGTTCTATAACGGATGAAGAAGCCAATAGAATGAAGGAAGAACTCCGCCGGGATATTGATTTCTATTCAAATATGGACGGTTCCAGTAAATTCGTTTCTGGTAACGTAATGGCGGGAATTTTCATTACTGTCGTAAATCTTGTAGGCGGATTTATTGTCGGAATGGCACAGCATCATCTTGATTTTCAGACTTCTTTGAATCTTTATTCTGCATTGACCATAGGAGACGGACTTTTGAGTCAGCTTCCTTCCCTCATGCTTTCGTTTGCAACAGGTATCCTTGTTACCGGTGATAAATCAGATGACACGCTTGGCAAGAAGATTGTCAATGAGTTTTCGATTGACGGTACAATATATGAGATTGTAGGTTCCGTCCTTGCTTTGCTTGGCGTTGTTTTCCGTGGTGGTACACAGTTTCTTCTTATACCTGTTGGTGGCGGACTTGTATGGTATGGTTTTAGCCTTACAAAGAAAAAAGAAGCAGAAAAACTTAAGAAGGCAGAAGCTGAGGCTGCTGCAAAGTCAGGCGGACAGAAAGCTGAAGGTTCAAATGCTGAGCAGGATTCCGTTGCACCTCTTGATCCTCTTTCTTTGGAACTTGGATACGCACTTATTCCTCTTGTTGACAGGGATAATGGTGCTGAGCTTCTGGAACGAATTTCAAGAATTCGCCGTGAATCGGCTCTTGATCTAGGACTACCGGTTCCGAAAATCCGCATTATTGACAATATGAATCTTGACCCTAATGAATATAGTTTTAAGATCCGTGGTATAGAAGCCGGCAGATGTAAAATTCGTCTTGGATATTATATGTGCATGAATACTGGAGCAGTAACGGAAGAACTTAAGGGGGAGGCAACAAAAGATCCTGCATTTGGAATGCCTGCAATATGGATTCCAGAAGATCAGCGTTCAGAGGCTGAACAGGCCGGTTATGCTGTTGTTGATCCTCCGACTATTATTGCAACTCATATAACGGAAATAATAAAGGCGCATGCGGCAGAAATTCTTGGTCGCCAGGAAGTTTCTGTTCTTATCAACGAAGTTAAGAAAACAAATCCTATTGTTGTCGATGAAGTTATGAACGGTGATAAGCGCAAATTTTCTTATGGGGAAATTGAAAAGATTTTGTGCGGGCTGCTTGAGGAAAAAGTTTCAGTCAGAAATATGGTTACCATTTTGGAAACTATTTCAAATTATGGTGCTATTACGGGAAATACCTGGGAACTTATTGAAAAAGTTCGTGAAGCACTGGGGCTTCAGATCTGCATGCAGTATGTGGATAACGATAAAAAACTCAGGGTTGTAAATCTTTCCCAGGGCTGGTCTCAGAAAATCCTTGATCGTGCGCAATATCCGCAGGATGGTTCAAAGCCGTTTGTAGCTTTTGTTCCTGTTGAAGGCCGTGCCTGGATAAAGGCTGTTAGTGATACCTTACAGAGCGTACAGTCTATGGGATTTATGCCTATAATCATGTGCTCAAGTGTTGTTCGTCAGCTTGTACATGGTTCAATTGAGCGGGAAATGCCTGGTGTTGTGGTTATTTCCGAGAAAGAAATTCTTTCTGCCGGAAATAGTATAGGACTTGAGATTCTGGGTGAAATTACCGGTGATGAAAATGTTGGAGAGGGTGGAAGATAGATATGCCTGCAATGGAAATGAATGAACCGACACGAACGATAACAGCCAGAACTTTGGAAGAAGGCAAGTCAAGGTTGTATAAAGATTATCAGGGTGATTATGAAATCTTGAACAAGCGTACTGTTCTTGTTGGCGGTTTTTTAGGTTTTGGGCAGCATGAGGAAATTGAAATTACATATAGACTTCGAAATCGTGGCGGAAATAATTTGCAGAGTTCGTACAGTCAAGCTTCATATAATCAGCCGGCTTACGTTTCTCGCGCACTTTCAGAGCGCTCTTATTCTGCAAGTCCGGCAGCTGATGACTTTGGAAAGAAAAGAGAAGAGCTTTTAAAGACGTTGTCTCCGCAACCGGAAGCGAAGCTTGATTTGAATGCAATAAGTTTGAAATATCTTGCAAAAAAAATTGATGAAATTGATAAAAAAATCGATGAAAGACCTTCTGTCGTTGCTTCCCAGGAGGAGCACCCAACGATTGTTCGCATTGAAGAAATGCTTGTTCAGAATGAATTTACATACAGCTATATAAAAAAGATTAAGGAGCGTATAAAGGCGACTTTTTCCCTTGATCAGCTTGAAGATTTTTATTCTGTTCAAAAAGAAATCGTCGACTGGATTGGGGAATCCATAGTAGTTTCAAATGATGCAGTGCACAGAACTCCAAGAATTGTAATTATAGTTGGACCGACAGGGGTTGGAAAGACGACTACGCTTGTAAAGCTTGCTGCTCAGAATGTAATTGCTGCCAAAAAGAACCAGAAACCTTTGAGACTATGCTTTATAACTACGGATTCCATGAGGGTTGGTGCGTTTGAACAGCTTTCTCGTTTTGCTGAGCTTTTTGAACTTGATGTCTTAACGGCAGAAAGTGCGGATGATGTAAAAAAAATCTACGACAGAATACGGAATTCTGTGGATATGATCTTCATAGATACCAGCGGTTACAGTCCTAATGATTCTTCTCATATTGGAGCATTAAAATCAGTCCTTGACGTTCCTGGACTTAACCCGGAAGTTTACCTTGCTTTTTCAGCATCTACAAAGGCAAGGGATATTAAAAACATCATACAGAATTATGAACCTTTTGCTTATAAGTCTGTCATTGTTACAAAATGTGATGAATCAAACCAATATGGAAATGTAATAAGCGTTCTTAGTGAAAAAAATAAGAGTGTTTCTTATATCACAACCGGTCAGAAAGCCGCCGGTTGTATAGAAAAGGCAAGCAGGATAAAGTTTCTGATCCGGCTTGAGGATTTTGAAATAGACAGAGATCATATTGAAAATAAATTTGGAGAAAAATAATGGAAGAACAGGCAGAAGATTTGCGCGAGCTTTTAAATGGCGGTGTTGCAGTGCCGGTCTCTACTGATAATGAACAGGGAGCGGGCGGCGGACATAAAACAAGAATAATTGCAATTACCAGCGGAAAAGGCGGAGTTGGAAAAACTAATATTTCCGTGAATATGGCTATTGCTTATGCTCAGCTTGGAAAAAAGGTTATTCTTATTGACGGTGACTTGGGTATGGCAAATGTCAATGTTCTTCTTAATGTTGTACCACAGTATAATCTTATGCATGTAATAAACAAAAAGAAGACCATGAAGGAAATCATCCTTGATACGGAATTCGGAATAAAATTTATTGCGGGAGCAAACGGATTTTCGAAAATTGCAAATCTCAGCGTTGAAGAGCTGGAATATTTTGCTAAACAGTTCAGCGCATTAGGAAATGCTGATATTATCATAATAGACACTGGTGCAGGTATTGCGAACAATGTGCTTCAGTTTGTTGCTGCAGCTGATGAAGTTTATGTCGTTACTACCCCGGAACCTACTGCTATTACTGATGCATATGGAATTATAAAGATCATAACAACAGAGATTGTTGACCGCCCTGTAAATCTTAAGCTGCTTGTAAACAGGGTTCATTCTGCTGATGAGGGAAAAAGAATTTCTGAGCGGATTATTACAATTGTTGGACAGTTCCTTGGTTATAAGGTTGATTACATAGGATTTGTTTATGATGATCCGATTGTACAGGCTTCCGTCATCAGACAGAAACCTTTTATCTTTGTCAATCCTACCAGCAAGCCTTCTGTGTGTCTAAAGCATATTGTAGGACGTATTGAAAAGACTGATTTTTCTGGAAATGAAGGAGTTTCAAGTTTTCTTAAGAAATTTCTTGGAAAAAAAGATAGAAATGCATAATTTACTGTCTTTTTGTAGCTTTTTGTTATATAATATAATGACTCTTTTTGGAATTTTTTCATAAACATTAGGAGTTAAAAAACGGGAGGAAAAAATTGAAAAATGTAAAATTCATATTTGGTTTTTCTTTTTTAGGTTTTTTGCTGTCCGTTGTATTCGGCATTACTTCGCGGGGAAATTATTTTGGCAGGGTAATCCTGCATGCATTGATTTTTGCTGCTGTGTTTGCCGTGCTTGCTGTTTTGATTCAGTTTGTTTTTAACAGGGTTTTGGAATTTGATGCAGATTCGATGGGAGATGCTGTTGCTTCGCCTGCTATGGCAGACAGCGGTGCTTCTGTCAGTTCTCATTCTGTTGATATTGTAGTCCAGGATGAAGATCTACCTGCTGATGAGGATGGTTCACAATTTTATGTTGGAATGAGCAGACAAATGCTTGCACCGGATGATACGAATCCTGAAACAAAGCCTGTTCAGAAAACAGATCAGTTTGTTTCTGGTAATGCTGCCGGTGAGGTCACGTCTGCTGTACAGGCAGCTTCTCCTGCTCCTGCAGGTTCTTCAAATGTCGCTCAGATGGTTTCGGCTTCAAATACCGAAAGTGCTGCGTCATCATCAGGCTTCGTTCCTATTTCTTTAGGCGAAACGCCTTCTAATATTTCAAGCGTTGAGTCAACGACTCATGAAGATATAAAAAAAGTTGAAAAGAGTGCGCCAGTATCGGCTTCAGCAGATACTGAATCAGGGGGAGAGGAGTTGGATTCTCTTCCGGATCTTGAGGATCTAACTGGATTTGCATCATCTGTATCAGCACCGCCAGCAGACGATGTTGAGGTTGAAGATTCCGGCTATGCCGAAAGTGCGCAGGGAAAGAGCATGTCTGCTGAAGAAGTGACAAGTGGAAAGGATGCTGAATTGATGGCAAAAGCAATAAGCACCTTGCTGGCGAAAGAGTAAAAAAATAAGGTTAGGGTTACTTTATGGAAGATATTACAGTTGCATCTATTGATGAACAGAAGTCGGTAAATGATGAAAAAGAAGAAGATTTGCTTTGGGAGGAATTCCGAAGAACAAAATCTGCTAAGCTTAGGGATAAATTCATCCGTCAGTATATGCCGCTGGTAAAATATGTTGCTGGAAAGGTTGCTGTTGGAATGCCTAACAGCGTTGAATTTGATGATCTTGTCGGCTTCGGGCAGTTCGGGCTTCTTGACGCTATAAACAAATATGATCCTGCAAAGGGTGTTAAATTTAAGACTTATGCGGTTACTAGAATCCGCGGTGCAATTTTTGATGAGCTCCGTGAAATAGATTGGGTACCTCGGTCTGTAAGACAGAAATCTCGTGAAATTGAAGATGCAATCGTTAATCTTGAGGCTAAATTAGGAAGGACAGCGAGTGATTCTGAAATTGCAGCTTCCTTGAAAATGAGTGAGGATGAATATCACCGGACTGTAATGAAGGTTTCGGGTACAAGTATTCTTTCTCTTAATGAAGTGTGGTATTCAGGAGATGACAGCGACAGTATGTCTATCGGTGACAGCATTGAAGCTCCTAACAGTCTTAATCCCGATGTAATAGCAGAACGTGAAGAAATAAGAAAGGTAATAATTCAGGCTATAAATGAGCTACCGGAAAAAGAAAAGATGGTTATCGTTCTGTATTATCACGAAGACCTTACTTTCAAAGA
>JAFOSK010000023.1 GCA_017392945.1 Treponema sp. | reverse complement strand
TTGAAAAGGATATTTACAAGGATTTTAATGCATTATTATTCACCGTATAAATCAAAATCATTTTCTGAATTATATCAATGTATTTATCATAATCCGAAGTATCCGTAGGACTTGTACGCTCAAAAATATCAGTCCTATCATCAAGACCTCCTAATTTCAGAATATCAAGAGAAACATCGTCTATGAATTCCAGCATAAGCGGCATTACTATACGTGCAGACAGCTTAATTGAAATTTCCGAAGATTCCTTTATGCTTTCAAATTCTTCCTTTGTAATTTCAATAATACCTGTCTGTCCTGTAGAAAGTTCAAAATTATATTCAATCTTAAGCGTATCATCAGCTGCAGATCCTGAATTAAGATGAGAATTTACGATTTCTGCTAGATCTGTCTTATAACTGTATTTACTATTTTCCAGATCAGAAACAACCATATCATCTCCTCCCGTAATAAGCGCAATCTTTTCTGTTGACGCTTTAATTTTATCACCATCTTTCATAAGTGAATGACTCTGCGATCCGACAACACCGTTTATCGAACCTGTAAACTCAACATCATTAAAGACATCAAGCTTAGGAGCAACTGCATAAAGATAAACAGGAACTTCTGTAAATTTTAATTTGTTGATAAGAGTATCATCCTTAAGCACATCAGTAAGCCCCGAAAAAACAGATTTCACATTGAATCCCGTATCAATCGTATCCTTCAGAGCCTCTGTTCCTGCTATGGAAGATTTCAAGCCAACCTTTTTCCAGTCAAAGACAGGAGTTACGTTCATCTTTAATTTATAGGTTTCGCCCATCTTTATATTACTAAGAACTGCATAATATGGATGTTCAGAAGTGGCCCCCGGAAGTTTTAGATTTACCAAAAAATCAACGTTCTTATCAGAAGCCGGCTCAATGCGTTTTATAACTCCTGAATCAGTTTTAAGTTCAACAGATTCAGACTTACCGGTAGTTCCAGACAAAAGTTTAACCGTCTTAGGAGAAGAAGAAGTACCCAGTCCAAAGAAACCGGAATAAGCCTCTACGGTAATGTCATTTCCTTCTGGAAGTCCGTTTTCATATTCAGCTGTAAAGCCTGATTCCGCAAGATCGATATACTGAACAGACTCCTGCAAAGAAGACGGCAACGTTTCTGAAACGCTTACAGTAAAATTGTCTTTCATGTCAGAAAGATCCACCGTGACAGAATCAAGCTCCTCTATAGAACAGTCAACTTTAAGCGAAACCGAAGAAACGCCTTCCAGCACAAGCGTAGAATCATCAAGAGTAAGAGCAAGGGATCCTTTCACTTGCATTGCCTTATTGTAATAAGTTTTTTCCGCTAGATCCAAATACCTGTTAATAAAATACGACTTTCCCGCCTCGCCTGCTCCAGAACCAATATCCCCGTCAGAAGCTGTAAGTCCGCCCGCAAATGAAAGCGATGAAGATACTCCAACATTTTCCCAACCGGACGGCATTGCAGAAACCACAGCAACATGCCCCGTCTTAATCTTACTGCTTACAAAACTGCCGTTCGACGACATTTCTATGTTTTTATCAATTGCAATAACTCCGTCACTTCCCAAATCCATAGAAAGTCCGGTAATCTTGCGAATCGTCAAGTCCTCAGAAAAGCCAAAGCTCATTTTGTATGAATAGATTCCACTGCCACCCGAAGCATTTCCAGAAACATCAACATTAAAGTTCTTACCAAATGTGGCACCTGTCAAAGGAATATTAAGAACAGCAGACTCAGATCCGGTGACCGTAACAGAGCCGGAAGATGTTCCACTGGAAGTCTCAACCTTCATAATAATATTTGCAGTCATATTTGCAGGCGCATCAGCAGAAGAGATAGAAACCTGCATATAACCGCCCGAAAATTCAATGTTTTTAAAAGTCGGATTAGAAATAACCATCGGCAAAGTAACCGAAGTTATGCTACCAGAGCCTGGCACCGGAATAGTTTTATCCGCAATAGAAGCCGACGACCTGATCTTTTTGTTTATATCCGGCAGTTCAATCGTCTCCGAACATGAAACACCGCTAGAAACATCAGGAATTTCAATATCCCTGTCAAAGCTCATCCCCTTCAAACTTTCCGAAAAATTCATATTTGAAAGATATTCCCCGATATTAACTGGGATTTCAGAAATCGCCATGTCTATCATATACTTCTGAACGCTGCAAGTTCCGTTAGGATTGTAATCATAAATAGACATATTATTTTCAGAAGATATAGAATCCCTCAGAGTATCTACAGAAAGATACTCTGCCAAATCCTGAGTAAAATTACCAAGAGAATAATTATACTGCGTGTTAGTTTTTATATAGATTTTTTCTGGAATACCAAAATCATTCGAACAGGAAAAAGCCAGCAAACTTGCTATAAAAATTAAAAAAAACATCGTCTTTTTCATAGTGCGTTTAGTATAAAGTAAATAAAATATAATGCAACAAAAAAAGCCCCTGAAACACTTAAAAACGTCTCAAGATCTTTTAAATTTCTTCTATAAAGCACGGCGCCAACTTATTCAGCAACGGGTGTTCCGTGGCCCGCTGACGCTTGGTCTCGCTAGCGCTCGCCTGGCTTCGCCACCACTCCATACCCGGGCGCAGTTTTTTTTTCATCCAGCCATAAAGTGCGCAGAGTGGCGGAAAATATGCACAAATGCGCATATTTTCCGCCGCTCTGTACTTGCCCTGATTCAAAATTAAAAGGCCTTTCTAGGTTTAAATTACCTATTATGCAAAGCCTCAATCTGTGCGCGAGCACAAACGTCAATAACTTCCTTACTGAACCCCGAAGCGAAGCTACTTTTTAAGTAGCGCAGCGAAGGGACCCAATATGTGCGCGAGCACAAATGTCAATAACTTCCTTACTGAGCCCGAAGCGAAGCTACTTTTTAAGTAGCGCAGCGAAAGGATTGTAGCTCATTCCGTCATCGCTGCCATAACTGCGGTTTGAGCCGCCTTTTGAAGCGCCGGCGTACTGTTTAGCGCCACGATTATCACCTCGTGCACCGTCGCGATTTGCAGCACCTGCAGCCCCCTTCTTAACAACTACAACCTTGCGTGCACCGCCAGCAGAGGCACCCGTACCGGCTCCACTAGCACCAGATGCACTAGAAGCCCTGGTTGCAACTGACTGACCAATTCTGCTCGCAGCATCGCTCTTAAGGCTCAAGCTGATTCGTTTACGGTCTTTATCAAGTCCAATGATAGTAAATTCAAAGATGTCTCCGACTTTAACAACTTCCATTGGATCTGTTACAAAGTTGTCGCTCAATTCACTTACGTGGATAAGGGCCGTTTCGTGCAAACCAATATCTACAAAGGCACCAAAGTCTACTACATTCTTAATTTTGCCGGTTACCTTCATTCCTTCTTTGAGGTCTTCAAACTGAACAACACCCTTCTGCATGATTGGAGCCGGGTATCCGTCACGAGGGTCTCGGTTTGGCTTTTGCAATTCTTCTATTATATCGTTAAGAGTTGTTTCACCAATATTATATTTTTCGCAGAGTGCCTTGCGGCTTGCGTTATCAATCTTGTCGCCGGCTTTTACCTTAGGAAGAACTTCGCGGGCAACATCGTAGTTTTCTGGGTGAACCCAAGTATTATCGAGAGGGTCTGAGCTTTCTGCAATCTTCAAGAAACCAGCACACTGTTCAAATGCCTTTGGTCCAAGACCAGGAACCTTTTTAAGGTCTTCGCGGCTCAGAATCTTGCCGTTTGCATCGCGGTATTCGGTAATCTTTTTAGCAGTTGCCATTGTAATGCCCGATACATAGCTCAAAAGCATGTAACTTGCAGTATTGAGGTTTACACCAACCTGGTTTACAACCGAACCTACAACTTCATCCAAAGTTTCGCCCAGTTTTTTCTGGTTTACATCGTGCTGGTAAAGACCTACACCGATTGCTTTTGGATCGATTTTTACAAGTTCTGCAAGAGGGTCCTGCAAACGGCGACCCATGCTGATAGCACCACGGATTGTAAGGTCAAGCTCTGGAAATTCTTTTGTTGCAACTTCACTTGCAGAATAAACAGAAGCACCTGATTCATCAACTACAGTATATTTTACATCTGCATCGGCATAGTTTTCGCTGATTACCTTTGATACAACTTCCTGAACTTCCTGACTTCCAGTACCGTTACCAACAGCTACAACCTGAATATCGTACTTGTCGATAGCATCGTTCAACTGCTTGTAAGCATCCTGAGGATCCTGAACCTGGAAAATCTTAAAGTAGCCGAGATATTTTCCTGTTTCATCGAGAGCGGCACACTTTGTACCAGTGCGGATACCTGGGTCGATACCGAGAACGCGGCTTCCCTTAATTGGCTGTGTCATCAAAAGGTTCTTGAGGTTTTCGCTAAAGATTCCGATTCCGTGTTCATCTGCTTCATCTGTTTCGTCGCTGCGGATTTCGCGTACAACAGCAGGAGAAAGAAGTCGAACAACACCGTCTTCAATTGCTTCTTTATGATACTTATTGTTTACAACAGTTCTGCGTGTGAGCAAATCAACTGCGCTGTCTACGTCAACATCGATTGTAACATCCAGAGCGCCTTCACGTTCCGCGCGGTTAATAGCAAGGATGCGGTGTGGTTTAATCTGGTTGAGAGGTTCTGTATAATCCCAGTACATCTGATAAGTAGACATTTTGGCAGCCTGTTCTTCTGTCTGTCCATCCGGAACAATACCTTTTGTCTTAATATTTCCTTCACTCATGTAAAGATCATGAATTGCAGAACGATTATTAGTATCCTGGCTTACCCGTTCAGCAAGAATATCCTGTGCCCCCTGAAGAGCATCGCTAGCAGTTTCTACATTGAGGGCTGCGTCTTCATTATCTGTCTTGATGTACTTTTCCGCTTCTTTTTCGATGTCTGCATCGTTCATTGTGAGCATTGCATCAGCAAGAGGTTCAAGTCCCTTTTCCTGTGCCACCATACCACGGGTCTTCTTCTTTTTCTTGAATGGAGCCCAGAGGTCTTCAAGCTCAGTAAGAGTTGTGGCACCCATACAAGCGGCATAAAGAGAATCTGTGAGTTTCCCCTGCTTAAAAATACCCTTTACGATTTCAAGGCGGCGTTCTTCAAGGTTCTTATATGTTTTGAACAAGTGGTCTGTATCTCTAACCTGAACTTCATTCAAATTGTCGTGTTTTTCTTTGCGGTAACGGCTGATAAAAGGAATAGTACATCCTTCTTCTACCAGACTGATTACTGCGCTAACCTGCTGAAGTCTAATCTGCAATTCTTCAGCAATTTTTTTCATAATTTCAACTTCGTTAACAACTAAAGCGTCGATTGATTCTTGTGTAAATTCCATAGTAAATGAGATTCTATCTGAAAAACAAAAACAGTGTAAAGGGCAAAACTTCAGTTTTACAAAGTGTTTTTTAACGCTGTAAATCAAAACAAAAACGCTAAGGACATAACTTAATTAAAAAAAAGCTCTCAATCGAAAATATTTATCAAGACCGCCCGCCAGCCGGCTACACAGCGTTGAATTCCAGACACTATATACGTTGCAGCTCCCGTGGCAACACAATAGAATTATTTTGAAAAATATTTTTCTCCTTCGCGCTATTTTTTATTGCATTGCCACAATAAAAGTCTTTTTTTTCCGTCAAAGATGCCCGCATCCCCGTTATTTCAGCAATTTTTGCAAACATGTAAAAAAAACGGCATTCCGGCTATTAAGCCCTGTTTATTTTCTATCATCTCGAAAAAATTTTCTATCTTTTTTTTCCCTTCTGTTGTAGAATTATCTCTAGAGAGTTCCGTAAACTTCCTTTCTCAATTGTAAAAGGAATCAACGAGGATAACTTATGAACAACTTAGTAGAAGAAATAATTAAGGGACGTAAGACATTTTTTATCGCTCCTGACAGGACGCTTTTTCCTCAATCTTATTTGGAAGAATACCTCACACTTGGTTATGAATGCTATTTCATCGATACAGATATTTTTCTCCCTATCGAAGTAAAAGTAGACATCATACTTTCCGTCTTTAAAGATTCAATTCTTTTTTTCAATATAGACTCTCCTATCCAGGGAACCTCCTGGATTCACCTTATAAAAGGTATGCAAGAAAAATATCCGAATGCATTGTTCGGGGTTCTCTACACAAAGAGACAATCTCTTTCCGAAAGACAGAATATCGAGCGGCAGTTTCTCTACACAATGGGAATCCAATGCGGCTGCATCCAGCTTGAATACCAAAAAAGAAACAACTTTCAGATTATCGAACAGGTTCTTTATGCAAATCAGGCAATGGGACGCCGAAAAAATGTCCGCGCAGTATGTTCTGCGAACTGTTCATTCCAGCTAAACTTAGAAAAACAGGGCTCCATTCAGAACAAACTTACAGATGTAAGTCTTTCACACTTTTCTTTTGTAATCCCGGAAGGACAACTTGAACTTGCTGATTACGAAAAAGTTCCCGACATCGCATTTACAATACACGGTCTAAGATTCAAGTCCGATGCAGTACTTTACATGACCCGTCAGGTAGAGAACGGCATCCTATACGTCTTTGCATTTCAGACAAAATCAGGTCAAAATGGTCTTGATCCTGTAAACAAGCAGCTGCTTACACCAAAGCTCTACGAAATAATGATGGAAAACTGCATGGACTTGCTGAACAAACTGTTTACATCCGCAACCAGAAAGCGGGACAGCACAGAAGCCATATCAGTCCTTCAGTCAGTAGATTAACCGCGGTTTTATAAAGATAAAACTTTCTGCGCTTTACTTTTGACATAAAAAAAAATGCATATACTACCGGATTTTTCAGACAATACAAGACTGTAAATTTCCGGCATATTTTTTTATTTTCAATTGATTTTTTTAAATTCCGCTTTACAATTAATATCTATGGAATACTTTCAGAATCTTGTTGAATACTTTGACGAATTTTTTCTGGCAGAACAGGATGTTTGCGAGTTCATAAAAAAAGTCGCGTCGGATTATCCCAAACCAGGAAAATTATTACAGATAGCCTCTGGCTCCGGCTCATTGGCCTTGTCACTTTCTAAAAACGAACTGGACGTAACCGGCCTGGAAACCTCCCAGCCGCTCTTGACTTCAGCAACATTGAAACGCCGTACGCAGCTGCTTTCAATCCGTTTTTTTAAACTTTCAATCCTTGAAATGAGCAAATTCCTCGGAAAGGGTTTTTACAATGTAATTTTCTGCCTTAACAACAGAATTGCATTTATAAGAAACGAAGAAACAATGCAGCAGTTCTTCAACGACTGTAAAATGCTTCTTTCTGAAAACGGAAAGCTTATACTGCAATTGTACAATTATGAAAAGTTCATAAAAAAAACCGCAGCTCCTGCAGATAAAAAATCCCCAAGAGCTACTCTTTCAACCAATATAAGATTTTCCAAAAAAGGAACAGCAACGATAAATCAATATATAGAAAACGGACAGAGCAAAGCAATCCCTGTATTAGAAGAGGAACCGATATTTCCGCTGACAAAAGCTAAAATAACGGAATTCGCTGGTAACGCAGGTTTTAAAAAAGTTGATTTCTATAAAAATTTTAAAAAGGATGCATACTCCGACGATTCTGATGAATTAGTCTGCATCATTGCTTAATTAAAGAAAACTAAGCTAGTCAATTTTCCATTTATTATTATCACGAACGAATCTTTTTGCATTTACCTCAAGCAAACGGCCATCTTCGCTCAACATCTTTACCATTGAGGTAAGCGGATTTACTTCTGTAATCTTAAAATTTGTTCCGTCATAATAAATGTGAACACCTTCATTAGGCAGTTTCTTACGGGCTTCATTGTACCAGTCAAATTCATAAGAAAGACAGCAGAGAAGACGACCACACTGACCGCTGATCTTAAGCGAATTCAGAGAAAGGTTCTGATCTTTTGCCATTTTTATGGAAACTGGCCGAAGCTTGTCACTTACAGAATGACAACAGAACGGCCGGCCGCAAACTCCTAATCCTCCGACAATACGAGACTCATCCCTAACACCGATCTGACGGAGTTCTATGCGCATTTTAAACACGCTTACAAGATCTTTTACAAGTTCACGGAAGTCTACGCGGTTGTCCGAACTGAAGAAAAACAATGCCTTTGGTTCATCAATAAGAAAATGAACCGTAATAAGCTTCATATCAAGCTTATGATAAGCAACCTTTTCCTTAAAGACTCTGCCCGCTTCCTTTTCTTTTATTTCAAATTCCCTGGCTTTTTCATAATCTTCTTTTGTCGCTTTGCGTTCAATCACGACTATATCAGCAGGCTTAATTCCGACCGGTTTTTTTGAAATTCCAAGAACCTTAGTCATATCGCGACCATAACGGGTCTGAATTATAACAGATTCTCCAACACGAACATCTATATTTTTATCATTCTTTGCATAAACTGACTCGCATGAATAAGCAAGTTTAAGATTATACAAAGGTCCATCATAAACAAATTCCTCTCCAGAATCATTTGTGTCACCGTCTTCAAGGGCAGAAAGATTTATATTTTCACTATCTATATCGTTTTCAAAAATATCACTCATATTCACCTCTGATTATAACTTATACAGCCAAAAAATCCACTAATAAACCTTTTATTTCATCCACTTTTGACAAAAAGGCAAGTTTATCAGCATGACTTTGTAAAAGCATAGAAGCCAGTTCATCAAGTTTTGTATCAATAACATGAACCTGAAAATACGGGTCACGGGGTGCAGTTTCTTCGAAAAAAACACCTTTTACCCTTCGCTTTCCAAATCTTTTTATCTTCGTAACTTCATAATTATTTTTCTGAACATAACGCAGGAACTGACTTATAGATTTGCGGAATTCTGCAAAATTTTCCGAAGAAAGATTATCATTCAACTTGTCTGCCGCCGCATCAACAGCATCCTTCAGATAAACGACAGCTTCCTCTACAGAAAGTCCCGCAATTTCAACAGGAAGCCCTGCCCCTGCAAGCTCTTCCATTTCACGGCTTTTATCCACCATTGATGAAAAAGATGTTTTCCGCGATTTTTCGATTTTTGATTTATCCTGATTTTTTTGCGATTCCTTAGATGCCAAAGCCGAGGCTGAAAAATATAAAGACGAGCTTAACGGATCTACATTCATGAAAGGACAGCCTTATCCCGGATCGCTTTTGCCTGCAGGAATTTATTGGATTCTTCCTCAAACCGTTTTTCATCTTCCAAAGAAATACAATATCCGTGAAAAATCACCTTGTCTTCCATCTGAACTTTACGCGAAATAATGTTTCCAATTACAGCGGATGAAGTTAAAAGCTTTACACCTTCAGGAGCAGTAACGTCTCCAAGAACAATACCACCGATTATTGCTGATTTTGCCTTAAGATTACCCTGGATTCTCGCCCTTTCACTAATGATTACGGCCCCGTCAGTTTCAATATCCCCGTCAATATCACCGTCAATACGAATAAAACCGTTCACTTTAAGGTTACCCTGTATAAATGAACCGTTTCCCACAAGAGTATTGATTGAAATATCGTCTGCTCTGAATGCCATATTTTTTTACTTAGAAAGTTTTACGTTGATGTATTTTCCAGGATCTACTACGTCAGATCCAATATGAACTTCATAATGAAGATGAGGACCAGTAGTAACACCAGTATTACCGATGTTTCCAATTACCTGTCCCTGGTTTACAAATTCACCTTTCTTTACACGGATAACACTCATATGTGCGTAACGTGTATACATACCATGCTTATGACGGATGATTACGTGGTTACCAAAACTTGAATCATAACCAACAGTTACTACCTGTCCGTTTGCAGTCGCCATTATAGGATCGCCGCTACGCCATGTAGAAAAGTCAATTCCCTTATGAATATACCACTGCCCTGTAATAGCGTGAATTGTAGGCCCAAACTGCTGCGAAATATGCACATTAGGATTGTTCACCGGCCAGATGTTAGGAATTTCTCGGAAAAGAGAGTTCTGGTTATCAAGCATCTTACCGATCTGTTCAATAGGCTGAACAGCCTCTTCAAGATATGTTGTAAGAGAACGGATATCCGAACTTTCGCGGACAGAACCACTTACAGAATTCCTCGAACTGAACAATGAAGAAAGATCTCCGTTGTTTATAGAAGCCTGAGAAACATTATTACTTCGGTCAAGTCCTAAAAGGGCAAGACTCTGAGACAGCGACGACTGAAAGCGTTTTGCTGCCTGAAGCAGGTTTGTATTTTCATCTCGAAGTTCGTCAAGACTAGCAAGGGTTTCGCGGTTCTTGTTCATGAGACTGGAAATCTCTGCACCGGCAAGAACTGCGCGTCTATTAAAATAGAAGAATGATGAAACAATTCCGACAATCATTATTATTCCAAGACAAAGAGCGAATACATTCGTCTGGAAGTTTATAACTTTACTCTGAGAATGAGGAACTATCATTACGGTAAGCTTGCTGTCAAAAATCTTAAAAAGACGCGCAAAAAAAGTTCCGATTTTTTTCAAAAAAGAAATAAAACTATTATGAACATTCGAAGCGATTTTCTTTTCAATTTTTTTGTATTTATGAGTCTTTGCCAATTCTTTTTTCCTTAAAAAATTTCTATACTACGCAAGATCATCAAACTATTTTGCAGTATAGCATACAGAACAAAAACATGTCAAACTAGCACAATAATCCTGCCAAATGCAAACGCATTATACACTTAAAAAAATCAATAAAACTTATACATGTCAAAAGAGTTTCTAATCGGAATACGTCTTTCAAAAACGGCACACCAAGTAACCACGAACGCAGCCATACCTTGAAACCATGCAAATTGCCGGTAACACAGCACCATAAACAAGCTTTTTTTGAAAAACCGTTCTCCCTGATTCCTCTTTTTGAATCTTCCGTAAAATTGATTTCACTTAAGCTCAGCAGTTCAAGGTTGACAACTCCAAAATCCTATATTATCTTTATCGGTAGGAACGTACTATATCAGTACAGTTTTTTAGGACTTTCCAGTCCTCATAATACTCTTTTGGAAGAAAAGCAATGCAATTTTTTGATACTCATGCTCACATCGGGCTTATATACGATGATCCTATAGAACAATTACGCGTAATTCAACAGGCTAAGCAGGCTGGTGTAACTCGCATAGTCAGCATAAGCAACAGCCTTCTTGATTTTGAGAAAAATTACCCTAACCTCAAGGCCATTTCTGGAATCTACCATGCAGTCGGCGTAGCTCCTTCTGAAGTTACTAACCCAGGAAGTGATTATATAGAAAAGATTGAACGATACCTTGCAAATCCGAATGTTGTTGCAGTCGGCGAAACAGGCCTTGATTACTACAAGCAGTTCGGAGACAAAAGGTCTCAGATTGAACTTTTTATCACACAGCTTGAACTTGCACAGAAGCATAATCTGCCGGTTATCATCCATAACAGAGATGCCGGAAAAGATATTTTTGACGTTCTTTCTGACAGAATGCCAGATTCCGGCGCCATTTTCCACTGCTATTCAGAAGATGCAGAATATGCAAAAAAGTGCCTCGATATGAACGTATATTTTTCGTTCGCCGGAAATCTCACTTATCGAAATGCACGCAACCTGCACGAAACAGTAATGAACATTCCGCTGGACAGAATCCTTATTGAAACAGAAAGCCCGTTCATGGTTCCTGCCGAATTCCGCGGCAAGCGCACCATGCCGGCTTACCTTACATCTACAGCAAAATTCCTTGCAGAAATGCTTGAAATGGATTTGGAACAGCTGAGCGAACAGCTTTGGAAAAACAGCTGCAAGATTTTCAAGCTGCCGGAAGCATAATGCTGTATCATCCTGTAAAAATCGGCTCTTTAGAACTTAGCGGGAACCTCTTTCTTGCACCTGTTGCCGGCTACAGCGACAGGTCGTTCCGTTCTATCTGTATCAATCAAGGTGCCTCGTTCACCTATACAGAAATGGTAAGCGCAGAAGCTCTCGTACGCGGAAACTGGAAAACCGAAGAACTCATGGCGCGCGCGCCTAACGAAAAAGCGTATTCCGTACAGATTTTCGGCGGCGAAGAAGACGTAATGGCAAAGGCAACCGAAATTGTAATTTCTAAAACAAACTGCGAAGTTATAGACATAAACTGCGGCTGCCCTGTTCCTAAAATTATAAAGACCGGAGCCGGCTCCGCACTTACCCGCGATCCTGAACGCCTCGGCAAAATCCTTAAAGCTGTAAAAGATGCTGCTGACGGACGATGCGCCGTAACAGTAAAAATCCGTTCCGGCTGGGACTCAAAGACAATTACATGGAAGGAAGCTGCCCTTGCCGCATTGGAAAACGGAGCAGATGCAATCACAATGCATCCCCGCACAAAAGCGCAGGGCTACGAAGGTTTTTCTGACTGGACTAAGCTTAAAGAGCTTAAAGAACTTACAGCCGGCAGGATTCCAGTATTTGGTTCTGGAGACCTTTTTAAGCCGGAAGATGCAAAGAAAATGCTGGAAGAAACCGGCTGCGACGGCGTAATGTTTGCGCGGGGAGCAATGGGAAATCCGTTTATTTTTACAAAGACAATCCAGCTTTTACAGCGGGGTGCGTACGACGAAATTCCGGTCGGAGTTAGAATCAGGACTGCGTTCAACGAACTTGAAATGCTTGCAAAAGACACAAACGAAGCTCATGCCTGTATGGAAATGAGGAAGCGGTTCTGCGCCTATTCAAAGGGGATAGAAGGTGGTGCCGGCCTCAGAGCGCAGACAATTCACGCTACTAATATTGAAGATTATCATAAAATATTTGACGCATATTTATAAAACTATTAAACTTTTAGCATGAGTTTTTTTCAGAGCATTGCAGAATTCCTTGAATTAATATTTAACAAAAAATCTCCCGAAGTTCAGAAAAAAATTCAATTTAAAAAATTAGAAAAAGAACTTTCTGCTGCAGAACCGATTATTTTCAAAGGCGGAAAACTTCTTCCGAATTTTGCAGAAGCAATCAGAATTCTCTACATGAATTCAAAGCCGATAAACGATCTTCTTTATTCAACTATAAGCGGACCTGACGTCCCAAGGAACAGACGTTTTGAATCCCAGCTGGTAATAACAGGATTCAGTCCCGACAGCCAAAAATTAATAGACTCGCTTTCTTATGACGGACGAAAAAAACAGCTAGAAAATACAGCCATGACTACGTCCCAGATTTTCGACCATCAGCATAAGACCTTGGAAAAGCTTATTCACGAGCTCGGAACCGAACCTTTCCGCAGAATCGATAAAGAACTGAACAACTTGCATCAATTGAATGACTTTACGAAATTCAACTTCATGACAATTCTTCAGCTGTTCGATTCAAATTTTATCTCCGCAGATCTTCAATACAAACCGGCTTTTATGGAAATCTCCTTAGAGCGCATAGTAAACATCCTTGAAGACCTGTATTACGTTATGAGCGGTCTTTCTATCACTTCCAGCACATTGAATGCAATCAAAGCCCTGTGTTCCCTTATCTATGGAGAAGCAAACGAAGAAATTCAGCAGAAACAGCTTTCCGAAAATTTGCGCAAAATTGCTTATATTACAAAGCATATTCTGTCGCCGGAACGCCTTAAGCAGCTTATTATCTTTGCAAGGGGAGACATGAACTATTCCCCAAGAACAGCACACTATGAGGATTCCGCACGAAAGCATCTCATGGAAATGCTCCAGATGAAATTCAAGACAGATGAGCAGCGCATTAAAAACGAAATGAAAGATGAAAAAATAAATGGTGAGCTTCAGAACCTTTTCGGACAGACATTACTTCTTTCTCTTAAAGGCTACAACTCAACGACAAATGAAAAACTGCTAAAAAATGCACAACTAACCCTTTCTTGGATCATGCCTATGCAGATCCTTAAGACATTTCTTTCTATTTTCCTTACCGAACCGATCCGCGTTCTTCTGAACAATATAGTTATTGAAGGTTTTTTTAATAATTCTCAATACAAAACAGAATTTGCGGCAGACATTTACGCTGCGCTAGAAAGCATTGACAACCTTCAAGCTTTTGAAGACTCTTTCAGCAGCGGCAAACCCAATGACGTTGCAATTATAGACGGATACATAAAAGATGCGCACAACGACCCGGAATTCCTGAAAAAACTAGAAATGACAGTCACGAATATAAATACTCAAGCAAATAAGCTAATCAGCCGAGAATTAAATAGTTTAAATAAGCTGTCAAAACACGTTGAAGGGCTTATTCAGGATTCAAAAAAACCGACCAGCGAAGTTATTTCAAACTTAAAAGTCCTTATGTTCTCTTCAAGAAATAAAGAAAGCACGGACTTGCTGGAAAGACAATTCCCAAAATGGGAACTCTTTTTTGAAATAATGAAAAACTATGCCATCATTTCAGCATAGAAAAACAGGACAAAAAAATGGCTAAAATACGGCGCAAAAAGCAAAAAGACCTCATCGCTGATTATGAAAAGCGGATTTATGATCTGGAACAGCTCTTTGATATTTCCAGATCGTTCTGTGAAACCATAGAAACCTCAAAACTCATGGAATCAATTTCCTTTTCATGCATGGCGCAGATGCATGTAACAAATGCCGGTATTTTTGTCCTTGACCTTATAAATTCTGAAAACTACACCTTGGAAACTCAGCAGGATGATTTAACCGTCGACTCAAGAAAAAAATGTGTAATTCCTTCGTCAGACCCGATCATCAAAGTTCTGACAGATGACAGGCAGCCTGTAACATTAGACTGCCTTTTAAAAAAATGCCCTGAAACACAATGCGAAGAAATTTTCCGCTCCTTAAACCCGACTCTTATAATTCCGCTTATTCAAAAACAGCACCTGAACGGAATCCTATTCCTTGGAGAACGACTTACTCTTGAGCAGGATTCCGACACGGAATACACCGATTACGAAAAAAAGCTTATCTCTGATATTGCCTCTCTTGCTGCAATTGCAATAAACAACGCAACAATGATTGAACGTTCATCAACCGACATGATGACCCAGCTTAAGCTTAAATATTATTTCTTCAATTCGCTTACAGAAAAACTGGACATTGCGATGGCAGAAAACCATCCGCTTTCTGTCCTTATGTTTGACATTGACTTCTTTAAAAAATTCAACGACACCTACGGTCATGAATGCGGAGACTTTGTACTTAAGGAAGTTGCCAGACTTATAAAAAACTGCCTTAGAAACGAAGACCTCGCAAGCCGCTACGGCGGGGAAGAATTTACAGTCCTGCTTTGCGAAACAAAAAAAGACGATGCGATGATGATTGCAGAACGCATAAGATCAAGCATAGAATCAAATGATTTTATATTTAAAGGTCAAAAACTGAAGGTCACTATTTCGGGAGGAGTTGCTGTATTTGACAGCAAGACAAACCCTGTTCTAAACCCTAAAAAGCTTGTAAACCAGGCAGATCAGGGACTATATATGTCAAAACACAACGGACGTAACAGGATTACATACGCTCATCCATCGCTAGTAACAGACATGGACACGGATTCCGAATAAAATGAATAATCCGATCAGAAAGCCATTTACTTACACATATTTTTCCGCAAGCCTTTACCTGATAGCACTCAATTTTGCAGTATTTTTTTTGACATATATTTTTCCTGACATTCCATATTATCTTTCTCTGAATCCAGGAATGTTTTTATACAAACATATGTACTGGCAGATTTTTACATACATGTTCGTTCATGGAAATTTTTCCCATATCATCTCAAATATGATCGGACTTTTTTTCTTTGGAATGACGGTAGAAAGAGCTGTCGGTTCAAAGGAATTCCTTACAATGTATTTTATCTGCGGACTAGCGAGCAGTTTTTGTTCATTAGGATATTTTATACTGACAGATACTTACAGAGTTCTTCTGATGGGAGCGAGCGGTGCAATTTTTGCGATAATGCTTTCATACGCAGTTATTTTTCCGCGTGCAAAAATTTTTATATGGGGAATCATTCCAGTTCCTTCACCTTTACTGGTAATAATATATGCGCTCATTGAACTATTCAGCCAAATTTCCGGCATGGGCGGCTCAGTAGCGCATTATGCTCATCTTTTTGGGTTTGCAGCCGCATATCTCTACTTTATAATCCGCATGGGGATAAATCCGCTTACTGTATGGAAAAACGCATATTTCAACTGATAATAATTTCCGCTATTCTGATTGCCGGAAAGATCATTCCTCTTTCTGCACAGGTTCCCGATTATACAAGAACGATAAGGATTCACACCTGGGCAGAATTAGACGCATATCCGGAACTTAAAGAGGCACAAGATCTTTCCAGTGGCCAATGGGACTACCCTATAAACAGAATAAAGCAGGTTTCTCCGTTCCTTATAGAAGGAATGGTTTACGGATGGGATTTTACTTATACACCATACGACAAATCCCGCAACATAAAAGAATATTTTGAAATCACCCCTATAAAAAAACTCTCTGAAGCTGGTGGTAGAATAATATATGAACAGCCGTGGATTCAGGATAATAAGCTTCACTGCTGGGCTTCATATAAAAGAGATGACGGTCAGATCTGGACTTACAAAAAATGGCAATCCCTTTCCACAGAGAAAATAAAAGGAATAGGTAAAGGAAGCATAAAACTGGGCTTTGATGGAATAACGGAAGGAGCAAAAGCCGCCCTGAAAGATGCAATACGGGCTCATTACCGCCCGATTGAAAAAAACAAGCCAAAAGAGATAACCGGCAAAGTCATAATCTACAAAGAACCAAAAATCGGGATTACAGAAGGACAATACATGGTCGAACTTGATTTTTTCCTAGAATCGGCTAGAATAGTTAAGTATGCAGCTTTCTAACAAGCGTACCATACGAGGAGGATTACTATGAAAAAATTAGTCGCCGTTATTTTCTCTCTTTTCGTTGCCCTAGGAGGAGCTTTTGCTCAGTCACAGGTTTCAGCACTTCCAGAGGATGAAATCAAAGTAGATCTTTCGGTAAAAGAATATACACCGGAGAACCAGCATCTTGATAAAGATGACCGCACAGGAAAAGTCAGAATCAAGTATGTTCCTATGGTAGATGAAGTCCGTATCTATTATACTACAATGTATGAAACATACGACAACGGTAAAGCCATGAATACCGTTCTTGGTTGTCTTGAAGATTTCCTTAAGGAAAACAAGTACTACCATTACAAGTACATGGAAAAGGACAGAGAGCGATACTTCAAAGATTCCCGCGGAATCAGGTGGGCCGAATATAGCTCTCATGTTAAATTCAGCCGCTAAAAAAATATAGGTTTACACAAAAATGGACATTTCAAACATCATCAAAAACTTGCACCCGCTTGAAGTAAAGGTGCTTCTTAAGTATTCAGATAAGGATTTACTTACATCTGAAAAACTGATCAAGGAGTTGGATTATAAGGAAGGTCATGCAAATCAGGCCTTCTCTTGGCTTAACGGTAAGGGACTTCTTAAAGAAGTCAGCAGGACACCGCACACATATTTTGAATTTACAGATATGGGACGCGCTCTTGCAGAATCAGGAACCGTTGAGGAACGTATAATCAACCTGCTAAAAGACGGAACTGCAAGGGCTCTCCCGGAAATTGCTGCTGCCCTTAAAATTGACAACAGCGCAGTCGGAAGTGCTTACGGACCTTTGGTAAAAGAAGGCGTTCTTAAAATGAACGAAGAGAAAAAGGTTTCGTACACTGGTGCTGAAATTCCTGCAAGAATTTCTGTTACTGTACAGCTTTTAAAGAAAGCTGCTTCTGCAGAAAACGGTCTTCTTGACAATGCAAGTCTTTCAAAAGAAGAACAGGATGTTATTGCTACACTTTCAAAAAAACGAGGTGCAACAGACAGTCCATTTAAAATGATTGAACGCGAAACTGTTACTAACCAGCTTACAGCAGACTGTGCTGCCGTAAAGGAAGCCCTGCAGAAAGCCGGAGTGACAGGTAATGAAATCGGTGAAATAACTTCAAAGATGCTTGCAAGCGGAGAATGGAAGAAAGGCACATTCCGCGGATACAACATTTCATTACAGCCTGCACGCATTATTCCGGGACGTACAAACCCATACGTTCAGTTCCTTGAATCAGTAAAGGACAAGCTTTGTTCTCTTGGTTTCCAGGAATTTGACGGTCCTCTTGTAGAAACAGAATTCTGGAACGGAGACGCTTTGTTCATGCCTCAGTTCCATGCAGCCCGCGATATTCACGATGTTTACCGCATCAAGAATCCTACACACGCAAAATCAATTGAAGAACCATATTTGAGCAACATTGCCCGCGTTCACGAAAACGGTGGCGACTCTGGAAGCCGCGGATGGAATTATTCTTTCGACCGCGAATTTACACGCCGCCTTATTCTTCGTTCACAGGGTACTGTTCTTTCTGCTCATCAGCTTCACAAGGCTGAAGTTCCAGGTAAATACTTTGGTATTGCCCGCTGTTTCCGCTACGACAAAGTTGATGCAACCCACCTTTCAGACTTCTATCAGACAGAAGGTATCGTAATCGGTGAAGAAGCAAACCTCAGAACCTTGCTCGGCTTCTTGAAAATGTTTGCAACAGAAATTGCAGGCGCTACAGAAGTTAAATACGTTCCTGGATACTTCCCGTTCACAGAACCATCTGTTGAAGTTCATATCAAACACCCTGTTTTGGGCTGGTTCGAACTTGGCGGTTCAGGAATCTTCCGTCCAGAAGTTACAAAGGCTATGGGAATCGACGCTCCTGTTCTTGCATGGGGTATCGGTATTGACCGTATGGCTTTGATGGCACTGGGACTTAACGACCTCCGCGAATTGTTCTGCGAAGATATTGAACGTGTAAGATTAAGAACTGCAAAATTCTAGAATAGAAAAAAAATGGAGGTTTTAGAACCTCCATTTTTTTTTGCTGATCATTTCGACAAGCTCAATGACCGTGTTTTATTCGTCAATTTCTACGCGCTTGATATGTGCGCCTAAAGACTGAAGACGTTCAACCAATTTTTCGTAACCGCGTTCAATCTGATAAACATTGCTTATGTGACTTTCCCCATGTGCTACCATTGCGGCAATTACCATTGCCATGCCAGCACGCACATCAGGAGAAACAAGACGGTCTCCATGAAGCACAGACGGACCGCACACAACGGCGCGATGCGGATCACAGAGCGTAATCTGAGCACCCATGTTTATAAGCTTATCTACAAAAAACATACGGCTTTCAAACATTTTTTCAAAAATAAGAACAGTTCCTTCTACTTGAGTTGCAACTACAGTCATAATAGAAGTCAAATCCGGCGGGAATCCAGGCCATGGGGCATCATCTATTTTAGGAATTTTTGTTCCAACATCAGCGTTTGTTTTCATTTCCTGAACAGAAGAAACTGTAATCGAATCGTCGTCTGAAATCCATGAAATACCAAGCTTTGCAAAACCAACTTTCAACGGACGCATATCAAGATTTCCAATTCCCTTGATTGTTACACTTCCGTGCGTTGCCGCAGCAAGCCCGATATATGAACCAATTTCCATAAAATCTGGCCCGATTCCGAATTCGCAGCCATGCAGTTTCTTTACACCGTCAATATAAAGAATATTTGAACCGATTCCAGTAATTTTTGCCCCCATAAGATTGAGCATATTACACAAATCCTGAATATGGGGTTCACTTGCAGCATTTGTGATTGTCGTATGCCCTTCTGCAAGGACAGCTGCCATAAGAGCATTTTCTGTTGCCGTTACCGAACATTCATCCAGAAAGATGTCTGTTCCAATAAGTTTATTCGCTGTAAATACAAAGTGACCGTTTACCTTTACCTGCGCACCTAGTTGGGTCAGGGCTAAAAAGTGAGTATCCAAACGGCGACGACCAATTACATCTCCTCCAGGAGGAAGCATTTCTGCTTTTCCAAGACGGGCTACCATTGGACCTGCAAAAAGAATTGAGGCCCTTATTTTCTTTGAAAGTTCTGCCGGTATGCAACAAGCCTCTATATTCTTTGCTTCGATTTTCCAACTATGATCACTAAGATTCGTAGCCTTTGCACCAAAGGATTGCAATATATTCAGCATTACGGCCGTATCTTCAATATCTGGAACATTATGAAGAATGACCGGTTCATCTGTAAGCAAGGCAGCTGCAATACATGGCAAAGCAGAGTTTTTATTTCCACAGGCTGTGATAGTTCCCTTTATCGGAAAACCACCTTCAATTAAATATTCGTGCATTTTGATCCCTATCTTGTTTTATTCTCGGCGATTTTCTGAGCCAAGTTTATTAAAACATCTGTAGCAGCACTCATCTGATCAAGGCTGACCCATTCATAGCGACCGTGGAAATTGTGTCCTCCAGTAAATATATTCGGACAAGGAATCCCCATTTCTGTAAGTCTTGAGCCGTCCGTACCTCCGCGAATCGGAACAAATTCCGGTTCAACACCAGCTGCCCGATAAGACTCCTCAAGGAATTCAACTACTTCCGGGTGATTATCCAAAACAGGCTTCATATTTTTATACTGTTCCTTTACTGTTACCGATGCTTTGCCACCAAAAGAAAGGGCTGCTGATTCTGCAAGAGTTTTTATAGTCTGAATTCGTTCCTTCATCTTTTCTAAAGAAAAATCCCTTAAAATCATAGAAACACGAGTTTCTTCAATAGAACCATTAATTCCCATTACTGCATAAAAGCCTTCATGATTTTCCGTTGTCTCAGGCCGTTCCCTTAAAGGAACAGAAAGAATAAATTCTCCGGCCATATTTATAGAGTTAATCATTCCACACTGACGGGCACTTCCCGTATGGCAGGATTTTCCGGTAAACACAATTTCAGCAGAATAGGCATTAAAACATTCAGTCTCAAGCTCGCCTGCATGTCCTCCGTCTACAGTATACGCAAACTTTGATCCAAGCAGATCCAACGGTACTCTATCCATTCCGTGACCGGTTTCCTCATCAGGCGAAAAAAGAACTTCTATCTTCCCGTGCTTGATTTCAGGATGAGTTACAAGATATTCAAGGCAGGTCATTATCGCAGCAACACCGGCTTTATCATCCGAGCCAAGCAATGTTGTACCATCGCTGGTTATTATTGTTTCCTTTTTTTCTGCACTTTGAAAAAGTGCTCTGTCGTTTTTTGGATCATGGCGCACACCGCACTGCAGGTCAATCGGAGTTCCATCATAAGCAGGATGAATAATAGGCTTAACATCCTTTCCTGTAACTTCTTCTACAGTATCTACGTGAGCCAGAAGACAGAAAGAAGGAACTTTTTCATATCCTTTTGACGCTGAAAGACTTGCATAGGTGTAGCAATTTTCTGTTACCTGAACTTTCTGAAGCCCCATTACAGTTAATTCTGCAGAAAGCTGTTTTGCAAGATCAAACTCCCTCTGCTCGCTAGGAATTATTCCTTCATCAGCTTTGTGAGTGTTGGATTCTGTCCAGATTTTTACATATTTGATAAATCTGTCCAACAATGATTTCTGAATGTCTGAGTCTTTGGTGACGTAATTCATTATTCCTCCTGAAAAAAGCACACAGTCAGGACCGATTCAGTTCAGCCAACCCATTGCCGCGCCTATTATACTTGCACTTACAGTTGCCGCAGTTTCCGTGCGCATTACGCGCGGCCCCATGCCGCATCTTGTATAGCCGGCGCTTTCTAGAAGTGCACGTTCTTTTTCTGTCCAGCCGCGCTCACTTCCAATGGCGGCAATAACAGTCTGCGGCATTTCTGCCTGTTCCTGAAGTACAGTAAAAAGCGCTCCTTTTGGATTTACATTATCCAGGCAAAGCTTAAGTTCTGAACAGGAATCGGCTTTTCCATAGCTTTTATCATCATTCAAAGGATTTGAAGAAACTGCTTTAAGACATTCCTGTAAGGTTTTATGTAGGAACAGTTCAGGAACATGCGTACTTGCCGCCTGAACAGTTCCGTCTATCAGCATTTTGTAAGCAGTTCCGTGTTCTACAAGATTTGACTGCATATATGATTTTTCACCAAGTTCTGTTCCTGTAAGATGAACTTCGCATACTCCAAGAGCAGCTATATCGCGCAAAAGCCTTTTGAGCTGAATCGGACGCGGAAAACCAATTATCATCTTAAGAGGATAAAGAAACTTTCCTTCTGTTTCCGGCTTAAATGAAAAAAATATTTTTTTATCTTCAATTTTATTGATTAAAGCTGTACCTGCCATTCCATTGATTATTCCAGCAGAAAAAGAATCTCCTTCTTTCTTGTGAAGGATTTTTATTATGTGTTCACCGCGTTCATCATTTATGCTGAGCGGCTGATTTATTTCTTCCAAAGAAAAAAGACAGATATTCATGCTTACATTCTAACAGATATGTTTGATTTATTGTAGGGCTTAAAGTATATCGAAACTTACGTAGCGCCTTGATTTTTCTGTCCATGAAAGAACAGATTCGGTTTTCATGCCTTTCAGAAGGCTTGTTGTCCGTTGAAAATCAAAATCACTCTCTGACACGCGTTTTGAATTGATATAGAAATAGATGATATGGCTCTTTAAATTTTCCGTAGTTTTAAAATTCATAAAAGACCTCCGCGATTTTTGAAAAGTTTTTCATGTAATTTCCGGATGCATTAATTTTGAATCGACATATTTCTTACAGATATTAAATTTTTTAAATTCAGAACGTTATTTTTCCTTATTTTTAAATTCATGTGTATAATATTTGTATGGTCAATTCGATTTTTGTATGTGAAAAAAAATTTTTTTCCTGCCCGATTGTAGAGCTAATGAGAAAATTTTTTACAGTGCTGCCAGTTTCATTCAGTACTGAATCAATTTATGATTATGTAAAAGAACCTTCTACAGCCGCCGTTTTCATCTATCTTCAGGATTTAAGTTCAGAATCAAAGGCCGAGCTAAAAAAAATTTGGCAACAGGGGTGTTCTAAGCCTGTAATTTTTATAGGAAACCGCGAAACTTGTATGCAACTCTGCGAAATGGGTTCGCTTATCGTAAAGCAGTATATCTATACTCCGATTGATCAAGTTGAATTCCTTGGCAGCATACGGCATATTGCAAACGAAATTGAAGGTAAAGATGACCCTAAAAATGAATTCGGCAACGTAGTACCAGTTGCCGTCAAGCCTAAACACATTCTAATTGTTGACGATGATGCGATCTCCTTAAGAACAATGATGAACTGGCTTAAAGATGCGTACCAGATTTCTGTAGTAAAAAGCGGTTCTGCTGCCATCAACTTTCTTGATCAGGAGACTCCTGATCTTATTCTTTTGGACTATGAAATGCCGGACTACAATGGCCCCGAAACCCTTAGAATCATCCGTAAAAAAAAGAAAAACGAAAACATTCCTGTAATTTTCCTTACTGGCGTTACAGATTCCGACATGATAAAAAATGCAATAATGCAGAAACCGCAAGGGTACATCCTTAAAACGACGACCAAAGAAATTCTTCTTGAAAAGATACGGGATATCCTGAAAGTGCGCTAAAAAAGGACGGCCTATGAAAAATCCATTGAAGCTTCATTTTGAAGATGCGGAAGAAAAGAAAAAATTTTATTTGGAATGCTGCGCAATTGATTGCCGCCGGGTGTACCTTTACGTAAGTATAATTGCCCTTTTTGAACTTTTTCTTCTTATCTTTGACAGGATTACCCAGAATGAAATCTATTCAAAAGTTCAATGGGCTTACTGCATTCTGAATTCCGTAATGTCGGCAGCTTCAATTTTAATGGTAAGCCTTACATGCTGGGCAAAACAAAATCTTGAACAGCGTTATAAAATTTTTCGGGCTGCACTTGCAATTTACGCCTTTATAATTCTTTTCTGTGCAGTTTGTGACGCAGTTACAGGAACGATTTCAAGTGGCCGAGAAAATCTCACAATGTTTTTTATCTGCATCATGCTTGTTTCCTGTGTTTTTTACGTTGACTCAAAGCTAGTCTTGCTATATTCAGTATCATTCTTCTTTGGATTTGAGCTTTTCACCCATCTTACAGAATTTTCTTCACATCATACTTATGCTCCGTACCCTGTTTTTATCATCTTTATCACAGACACAGTTTCTTTTGTCCGCGCACGGCAGCTTAAGGACTCAATTCATAAAACAAGGGTAATACAGAAACTTCAGGAACAAGCTGAATATGAAAATCAGCAGAAATCACAGTTTCTTGCAAATATGAGCCATGAAATCCGCACTCCGATGAATGCAATTGTAGGAATGAGCGAACTGGCAATGGACTTTAACCTTAATGACAGCGAAAAGAACACGATCAGACAGATAAGGACTTCCGGGATAAATCTGGTTGGAATTATAAATGATATTCTTGATTTTTCTAAAATAGAATCCGGCAAAATGCAAATCGTTCCAGTTGAATACGATTTGGTAAAAATGATGAACGACATCTGCAACGTATGTCTTGTGCGCATTACGAACAAGCCGGTAGAGCTTATCCTTGAAATAGAAGAAGATCTTCCGACTTCTTATTATGGCGACGACATGAGAATCAGGCAGATTCTTATAAACCTTGCGGGAAATTCTTCAAAATTCACCGAAAAAGGATTTATAAAAATCCGCACGGAAAACCTGCGCAAATTTGAAGAAAGAGATGGTCTAAGAATAAGCGTAATTGACTCTGGAATCGGTATAAAGCAAGAAGACCTTACAAAACTTTTTGGTGCATTCCAGCAGGTAGACATGAAGATGAATCGTACAAAAGGCGGAACAGGACTTGGACTTTCAATTTCAAAGAATCTTGCAAAACTTATGGGAGGTTCACTGAACGTTACTTCTGAATACGGAAAAGGCTCTTGCTTTTATATTGATCTTCCTCAGAAAATTACAGATGCAATAAAATGTTCAGAAAAATATAAATCTCTTTTTGCCAAGGCCAAAAGAAGCTTGGAAAACCCAAAACTGGCAGTAATACCCGTTACGGGGCTTTTAAATTCTCCTGAATTCGCAGGTCTTTTTGTAGAAAAATCAGAAACCGTAATGTTCAAAGCTCCAGAAGCACAAATTCTTGTTGTAGATGACAATGATGTAAACCTTCAAGTTGCAAAAGGACTTTTAAGCAAGTTTGGAATAAATCCCGATCTTGCAGAAAGCGCTCAGGAAGCGCTGGCGTTGATAAAGTTAAAGAACTACCATATTATTTTTATGGATCATCAGATGCCGGGCATGGACGGAATAGAGGCCGTTGAAATAATCCGCAAAAATGAAAAAGAAGAAAAACGCCACCGTATAATCGTTGCCCTTAGTGCAAATGCTATAAACGGGGCTCGAGAAATGTTTCTTTCAAAAGGCTTTGATGATTTTCTTGCAAAACCTGTACAAGGAAAGGATTTTGCATCCTGCATAGCGGAATGGCTACCTGTAAATCTTCTTGAAAAAATCGGAACGGAAAAAGAAACAGGCCTTGAAATTCCAGAAGGCTTTCCTACATGGGATAAAGAAAGGCTTTCTCTTGTTGAAGCTGTTTCAAATTCCGGAGGACTTGAAAATTACCTCAAGGCAGTAAAAACGTTCTACCTTTCTATTGAAAAAAATGCAAATCTTATTGGTGAGTGCTTGATAAACAACGACATTAAAAATTATACAATTCATGTACATGCCTTAAAGAGCGCTGCCCGCATAATTGGAGCTATTGAAGTTTCTAAAAAAGCAGAATATCTGGAAATCTCAGGCAAGGATTTTCAGAAAGCTGAAGAAGCAGGAGATTTTGCAAAAGCAAAGCACATCAGTCAGGAAATTCACGAGCGTACGTCCAGCTTAATTTCGCTTTACACCTCGTATCTTAAAGATCTGAGGGCAATTCTAGAATTTGCAGAATCCAGGACAGAAAAAAAGAGTTCATTTGATTCAAATACACTTGAACAGACATTGGATAAAATCCTTTCGGCCTGTACGAAATTTGAACTTCCTGTGATAGAAGAACAATTTGAATCTATAAAAAACATGCAGACCGAAAGAGAAATCCAACCGCTCATAGAATTTTTGGAAAAAGCAATTACAAACATTGAATTCGAAGACATCGAAAAAATATGCGGAGAGATAAAAAAGAAGCTGAACAGCTGATTCGTTAGAATCAGACTATCCAGCCCTTTATCAAATATTTCGGAATCTGTGGTGGTAAAGAATTATCAATACTTACTTAGTTATAGCGGGCTTTGATAGTCTCCCTGACGTTATAAGTCTTGATAAGCGGAGATTTTGAACCATAGCCTCTAGCCCTTGCTGAGCATGAGCTGAAATCATCAGCAGCGTACATATCCCATAGCTGTGTAATTGTCTTACCAGCAGCATCTGTACCTGTAAAAATAGAGTTCCATGCTTTTCCAGATGTTCCATAGTCAGAGCTGGAAAAAGTTCTGTTGTATACAGCTGTGTTCATGCGCTTAAGAATATCAATTTTTTCTGTTGAGAACTTATAGTCAATCCAAACCCAAAATCTGTTGCTTGACCAATAAGCAGACTCACCTTTTATATCCTGAAGATCCCAGCCGTAATCATTGTAGTAACCGTTATTGTATGCATATTCATAGCGGCCTACATCTGCAAAACGTTCAATCATGTATGTATCAATTGAACCGTCTGCTCTTGTAAATGAAGGACAGAAATTTCCGTCCCAGCCGCCCTGTACAATGTGAGTAAACTCATGTGTAAGACAGTCAAAGTCGTAGCGGCTGTTTCCAAGATATTCCTGATTTACTGTTACTCTATCTCCGAGAGCATAAGCTACACCATCGATACCAAATCTAAGACGAACAATAGTCGGAGAACCGTTATTAGCAAGCCTTTTATAAATATATGGATAGAACTTCCAGAATAATTCAGAACATTTTCTAACCTGCTCATAATTCATAAGTCCATTCCAAAGACTGAAATCTGATTCAAGAGCAAACTCTGTTCCATCAATAGTCGCAACCTGAGAGATTTTTTTATTCACTGTATCAACAAAAACTTTCATTTTTGGAGATACATCATAGAAAGTGTAGTAAGCTGCAGTTTTTGCTGCATCATTGAAATCTACTGTAAGGGCAGAAAAAACTTTGTTGCTACCAGCTTCCCATGTAAGCCCATCATAGGGAGTTTCTACTGATTCACCGCAGTCCCATGCACCCGTAAGACATTTCCACTCAAAATCGCCGTTAGAAACATCTAAATACCATTTTCCGTTACAATAAGTTCCTCGCAAAGCGACTGACCATTTTGAAGCTCCCTTGAACGTGCCTGTAAAATATACGGCATTACCATAACCTGGCTGTAAATCAGAGAAAATACGAACTGATTCTGTCATGTATGGCATTGAAAGACTTCTTGAATCAGCAGAAACTTCTGAAACTGTTTTTACAGAAGCTGCACCTGAGTTCATTGAAGAAAGAACTGCATAATCATTGCTGCAATCACCAGAAGTATCTGAACATGATGTAAATACACCAAACAAAGAAGCCGTTGCTAATGACAAAGCAGCTTTTGCGATTATAGAAAAAAACTTTATTTTCATTTTTTTAACACCTCTAAATAAGTTTCACTGACAGACTAAAATCTGCATACAGTGCAGGTTGCCTATGTATTGAAAATAATACATGATTTTCCTGTCAGAAAATCCGGAACTAAAAGGCTGTCCTGCACCCAGCCAAAAAGCCTCGTTCTTCCAATCAGAAAAAAATACAGAGAGTAATTTTATAAGACTGCAAAAAATGCAACCGTTATAAGTAAAATTGAGTTGATTCAACACTTTTTTTATAGATTCAATATAGAAAATTTTAACACGTATGAAAATATAAATGTTAAAATTTTCCATAAAATATAAAAATATTACTAGAAATAAATAAAAAAGGCTTAATCTAAAGTGAAGTACATTTCACACTTCAATCACGAAACTCATCTTTTATTATTCCATGAAATACACCATTTAATCCGACAGGCTTATATATTTTTTTTTGCAAATTTGATAAAATCATTTCATGAATATTATTGTTGTCGGCAACGGTGGACGTGAGCACACTATTGCTTGGAAAATTGCTCAAAGTTCAAAGGTAGAAAAGGTTATCTGCGTTCCTGGAAACGGAGGAACTGCAAATGAATCAAAATGCGTTAATGTAGATCCTAAAGAATGCAGCTACATCAAAAACGGAGAAAACCCTTTCGTTCAGATTGCAAAACATGAAAACTGCACAATGGCTGTTATCGGACCGGAAGATCCTCTTGCAGAAGGACTTGCCGATGAATTCTGGAATGCCGGGATTCCATGTGTAGGACCTAAAAAAGCCGGAGCTCAGCTTGAAGCCTCTAAAGATCTTTCTAAAGAATTCATGGCAAAATATAATGTTGCCTGCGCTGCTTCCAAAACATTTACAGACAAAAAATCTGCTGAAGATTATGTAAAGCAGCACGGTGCACCTATCGTAATTAAAGCAGACGGTCTTGCTGCCGGAAAAGGTGTTGTTGTTGCAAAAACTACAGAAGAAGCCCTTGCCGCAATCACAGACCTTATGGAATCTGGCCGCGTTGGTTCAGCAGGACAGAAGCTTGTAATAGAAGATTATCTTAAAGGCGTAGAAATTTCTGTTCTTGCTGCCGTAAATGTTGATCCGGATCATCCTGAAAATGCATGCATAATTCCGTTCCTTCCAGCCCGCGACCACAAAAGACTTGAAGACGGCGCAAAAGGCCCGAACACAGGCGGAATGGGAACAGTTTGTCCTTTGGACGACGTTACAGCCGAAACAATGGCAGAATTCAATAAAACATGTCTTGAACCGACTTTGCGCGGGCTCGTTGCAGAAAAGTTTGATTACCGGGGATTTATTTTCTTTGGTGTAATGCTTACTGCAGAAGGTCCAAAACTTTTGGAATACAATGTCCGCCTTGGTGACCCTGAAACTCAGTCAGTTCTTCCTTTGATGGATTTTGACTTTGTAGAAATGTGCAAGGCAATTACAGACGGCAGCCTTAAGAACTTTGAATTCAAATGGAAAAAAGGATATCAGGTTAGCCCAGTTGTAGTTTCCGGCGGTTATCCGGGATCTTATCCAAAAGGAAAGCCAATTACCTTTGACGAAGCTGTGATAAAAGAAAGCGGAGCAAAGATTTTCGTTGCCGGCGCAATCACAGACCGCAGAAGCAATAACAATCAGCTTGTAACAAGCGGCGGACGCGTTCTTGCCTGCAGTGCATTTGGTTCAACTTTTGACGAAGCATGGAAAAATGCCTACAAAGCAATTGATGCAGTAAAATTTGAAGGTGCTTTCCACCGCAAAGACATTGGTCTTCCAGGAGCTGCAGAAAGCAACTAGAGAATAGACAATGAGTTTATGAGGCCACGAGATTTTCGTGGTCTTTTTTTTGCAAATAGAATGTATGCTGATTTTTTTTAATGTTTACAGAAATTGCAGAAATAAACTTCGCCATTCAATCTAAATAAAAGCGGCTCCCGCTCTATTCGGGGTTACAAGAACAGAACGGGAACCGCAGGGTATGCTTAAGAGGCGGACGCTTACAAACCGCCTTTTATCACATTTTAATACTGAAGGGCTGCAAATCCTTCTTCGCCAGTACGGATTTTTACAACATTGTCTACTTCGTAAACAAAGATCTTTCCGTCACCATAGTGACCTGTGTAAAGAACCTTCTTAGCTGTATCGATTACATCACGAACAGGAACCTTTGTAACAACAATTTCAACCTTAATCTTTGGAACAAGATTAATTTCAACTGGAGTACCGCGGTAATATTCGTTTGCACCTTTCTGCATACCGCAGCCCATTACGTTTACAACAGTCATTCCTGTAACACCGATTGCGTTCAATGCAATCTTAAGTTCTTCAAACTTAGTCTGGCGTGTTACAATTACAATCTTTGTAAACTTAGCATCTTTTGGAGCCGCATTTGTAACCGGAACAGCCTGACTTACTGGAATAGAGCCTTCAGGAAGCTTTACACCGGCAACAATAGCTTCTTCAATTTCTTCTTCTGTATAAGACATATTAAATCCTGCAAATGCTGTGTCCAGACCATGTTCAAACTTATCAAGACCAACAATTTCTTCTTCTGGAGTTACACGAAGACCGATTGTCTTTTTAAGAATTACAAACACAATTGTAATTGTTACAACAGTCCAAAGGATTGTAATTCCCATACCGCCAAACTGCTTCAAAAGCTGTGTAAATCCACCGCCATAGAAAAGACCTTTTTCAATTCCTGCAAGTTCGAATCCAGGAGCCGTATCAGTAGCAAAAAGACCAACAGCAAGTGTTCCCCAAATACCGTTCATCATGTGTACGCCAACAGCACCAACTGGGTCATCAATATGGAGCACATAGTCCAAAAGCCATACACCAAAAATTACAAGAAGACCAGCAACAAGACCGATTATTGCTGCACCAGCACAATCTGTAACATCACAAGGGGCTGTAATAGCAACAAGACCAGCCAACGATGCGTTCAAACACATTGAAACATCAGGCTTACCGTATTTTATCCATGTAAAAAGCATGGCAGTTACTGTTGCAACAGCAGGAGCAACAGTAGTTGTCAAAAGAATTGATCCCAATGTAGGAACATCAGTTGCAGCAGCGCCGTTGAATCCGTACCATCCAAACCAGAGAATAAAACATCCCAAAGCACCGTTTGCAATGTTTGAACCAGGGAAAGCATGAACCTTTGTTACTTTTCCAGCTGCATCGCGGTCAAACTTACCGATACGTGCACCAAGAAGACTCGCACCAATCAAAGCACAGATACCGCCTACCATGTGAATACAGTTTGATCCGGCATAATCGTGGAATCCCCACTGAGCAAGGAATCCGCCGCCCCATACCCAGTGTGCTTCAATAGGATAAATCAATCCTGAAATGATTGCTGAATACAGACAGTATGTAGAAAACTTTGTTCGTTCAGCCATTGCACCAGAAACAATTGTTGCTGTAGTAGCACAGAAAACTAGATTGAACACAAAACCAGAAAAATCAAACGAAGCATATTCGCTGAAAACTGAAAATCCTGGTTTACCAATAACAGACCAAATTCCTTTAGAAACTTCACCAGTAGCAGGATCTGTATAACTCAACATGAAAGAGGCACCAATAAGGAACCACATAACAGTACCGATACAGAAGTCCATAAGGTTTTTCATGATGATGTTACCAGTGTTTTTAGCACGGGTAAATCCAGCCTCTACCATGGCAAAACCAGCCTGCATCCAGAAAACCAATGCAGCACCAATCAAAAACCATACACTGAATACAGTTCCATTTGCAGATTCAAGTGCTCCGGCAATAGCACCTGCAATTTCTTCCGTCATAAAATCCTCCTGAGAATTTTAAGAGGCGGGGGAAATTAGTTTTGCTTACTTCGATAAAATCGAAAGCAAAACTAACTAGAGAAGCGTCTCTCCCCCTCGTTCCAGCCAAAACGCTAATTTCGACAAGTACTTCGACAATCTCAGTAACCACTCAATCATCGTTTTGTCTTTCACTACCCCTTCTAGCGGGCTCAAGCGCCGCCCGCAACGCCCGCTAAAATTTCTCTCCGAATAAAAAAGGCGCGCAGACAGTCCCGGAATTCCAAAGAGACTATCTGCACGCCTTTGTGCATAGTGTCATTTTCAACAAAAGTCAAAAACAAATAAAAAAGCGACAGAAATTTGCGTTTTACAAATCTCTGTCGCCCTTGACGCTTTCTGTTATATATAATTTGCAAAAAAATTGCAATAGATTTTAAAAAAAATATTAAATTTTTCCAGTTCCAGCAGATTTCGCCCAAGATTTATTTCTGCAGCAATAGAAGTTACCAAAACTTAAAATCGGAAATAATTAAATACTACAATTATTTAACAAATCGTGATAACATGTATGTTATGAAGAGAAAAAGTTTTCCTAAAATAACAAAGAATGTAATCATTCTTATCATACTGTCAAACTTCATAATCTGCTCTCTAGTATTTGCTGCCAGCTATTGGGCATTCAACCACCAGTTCCGAGAGCAGTACGACTCCAGTATCAGGGAAATTGCCTCTGCTGCACGCGCATATCTTAACCCAGATGACTTTGCAAAATATCTGGAAAAGCCAGAAAAAGATGAAAAATATGAAACCACTCTCAATCTTTTACAAACAATGGTAGACAATTTCGATCTGAACGTTATTTACGTTTCTGCCGTTGAAGCGCCTGAATACACCCATATTACATATTTTTATGATCCGGTAAATAAACATGGAAAATGGTCTCCCTATCCACTGGGATATCAGGAAGACTACTATGAACAAAGCTATAATAAAACAACAAGGCGTGTATACGAAGAAGGCGTAGATCTTGTGCGCCATACAATAAAATCCAGGAACGGCTCTCATATAACTGCTCAGGTTCCGGTATTCGATTCCACTGGGAAAATTGTTGCCTTGTTAGGTGCACAAAAAAATATACAAGAATTCGTTGATGCCCGCCGTTCCTTCATCAAATTTGTAATCAGCATAACTTTGATTTTCACTACAGCATTCGTTATGCTTTTTGCAAGTTACTTTAACTTTTACTTTATAAAGCCTATTATTCTTATTACAAAAGAAACCAACGATTTTGCATCTTTCAACAACGTACCAAGCAACAAACTGCTGAGCGTAAAAAAACACGATGAATTAGGCACACTCGCACATTCCGTTTATAAAATGGAAACTATAGTCGCACATAATATCCAGGCCCTTTCAAAAATGACCACAGAAACCGCCCTTGCACTTGCAACTGCAATTGATGCAAAAGATTCCTATACTCACGGTCATTCAACACGTGTTGCAGAGTATTCTCAGAAAATAGCGCAGCTTTCTGGTAAATCCGAAACAGAATGCAGAGATATTTACCTGGCCGCGCTTATGCACGATGTAGGCAAGATAGGAGTGCCAAACAGTATTATCAATAAACAGGGAAAACTGACAGAAGAAGAATACAGAGTGATTAAAGCACATCCTATAATCGGAAGGCAGATTCTTTCAAACATAAAGCAGGCACAGCATATTGCTGACGGTGCGTACTATCACCATGAACGCTATGATGGAAAAGGCTACCCGACAGGAATTCACGGAAAAAACATCCCGGACGTTGCCAGAATTATCGCTGTTGCCGATGCCTACGATGCCATGACAAGCAACAGAAGCTACAGAGGAACCCTTTTGCAGGATTATGTCCGCTCAGAAATAGAAAAAGGAATAGGCTCTCAGTTTGACCCAAAATACGCAAGAATTATGCTTAAACTGATTGATGAAGACAAAGACTACAAAATGCGAGAGACTCCGGACGAATAAAAAACAAAATCACAATAAATTTCACAATGCACTGCGCCCGGATTGAAAGGGGCGCGAAGCGCGTATTTTTTTGCCACAGGCAAAAAAATACCGGCCGCAAGGGCAAGCCCTGCAAAGCCGGTTTACGAGAAATACTGCGCTGAAAATGCCGGCTTAATTTTGCTAGACCGGCATTTCATGATCACAGTCGTTCGTTTTTTTGAATTAAACTCTATAGAGCAAATCTTCGTAGCAAGGATATGGTTTGTATTCTTCACCGAGCAAAGGTTCAATTTCATCTGCAATTGCGCGTGTTTCTGCCATCGCTGGAATTACCTTATCAGCATAGAAGCGGGCAACTTCCATTGCACCGGTTACAGATTTTGCTGCAAGGTGAACTTTGCTGAGTTCTTCTGCTTTTTCTGCAAGAAGGCCAGTAAGACCGTCAAGTTTTGTAAGAAGAGCACTCTGTGCACTAGCCTTTGCACCAGGAACAACAGCCTTAAGATCAATTACAGTCTTTGAAACT
>JAFOSK010000022.1 GCA_017392945.1 Treponema sp. | reverse complement strand
TAAAATGCGCTATTTAGTCAACACAATTTTTTTACAGGTTTAAGGTGTAAAAAATTATGCAGCCTTTTTCCTTTCCAGTTCATTGTACTGGAAGCATTTATACATTTCATCAGGTACGTTGTAATCCAGCGACTGATGAAACCTCGCCGTGTTGTAGAAATTGAAGTAGGCATTTATGCCGGCCTTCAAGTCCTTCATTGTTTCGTAGCGTTTAAGATAGATGTCCTCGTACTTAAGGCTTCTCCAAAGACGCTCGATTCTGATGTTGTCCAAAGCCCTGTCTTTTCCGTCCATGCTGATCTGGATGTCGTAATCGATAAGAACTTTGATAAAAACATCAGATGTAAACTGGCTTCCCTGGTCTGTGTTGAAGATTGCAGGACAGCCGTATTCTTCAATTGTTTCCCTCAGAAGATTTGCATACTGCAGCGCATCCATCGTATTGAACACGCGCCAGCTCAAGACCTTTCTTGAGAACCAGTCGATTATTGCCATCAGGTAAACATTTCCTGTCGGCAGCTTTATGTAAGTGATATCCGTTGACCAAACCTGATTCGGATATCTGATTACCTTGTTCCGAAGAAGATATGGATACTTCTTGTGATATTTGCAGGCCTTTGAAAGATTCTTGCCCGGAAATACTGCCGTTATCCCGAATCTTCGCATAACACGGCGTACAGTTGTTTCTGTAGTGTCTCCGCCGTTTTTGTTTATCTCACGCCAGATTCTGCGGTAACCGTAATACGGATGCTCAATCTGGACTTCCTTGATTTTCACAAGCAGATTGAAATCTTTTTCATCCTGCTGTGAACTCGACTCGTAATAATATTGACTTCTGGAAATCCCAAGCAGTTTGCACTGCCTTGAAATGCTCAAGACTTTGTAAGCTGAATCTATTTGATCCACGAAGGAGGCTCTATTCCGTAAAGTTGCCTGTACTTTTTTTTTAAGTAATCAAGCTCAACTTTCTGTTCTCCAATTGTCTTCAGGTATTCGTTTTCTTTTTCTTCCTGCTGACGAACTTCTTCAGATTTCTTGTTTGGCCTCTCGAAAAGATCAGCCATACCGGCAATTGCCTGTGCCTTCCACTGCGAAATCTGATTTGGATGAACACCGTGCTTTACAGCAATTTCCTGAATTGTTGATTCTTCACGTAAAGCTTCAAGTACAACTTTAGCCTTGAATTCCTTGCTGAATGTCTGTCGTTTTCTTCCCATGTGTAAACCGCCTTGTTTTTTTATCGGCTGTTTACACCTTAAATCTGCTCCTTTTTCTGTGTTGTTTTACGCACTCATTTTAGAAAGCAGAGGAAGTAAATCTAGAATCAGGAAAATAATTAGACTTATTTTATTCTTACAAAAAGATTCTGAAAGAAAAGTAACGATAATAACATAAATGAAAAATGGTAAAAATCGTAAATCAGCAAAAGCGTAAAAAATTAAACTTGCAATAAGTAAGAGAGAGTTCTGAAACAGCAGATATTTATCCTTATTCTTTGTCGACAAATATGCTGTAAGGTGATAAACAATTACAAGAGGCAGAAAGAAGATTATGAATGAAATAGAAATAAAAGACATAAAACTCCGACTGACGACATACAAACTTATTTTCCTTAATATAACATTATAATCAGAAGCTAGACAATATAACTTATGGGAGGGGGCTTCGATATAAAACGGTAGTTAAACATGACATCAAACTTAACTATATAGCATTGTTATAAGCATTGTAAAAACAAAAAGGAAGATTGTAAAATCAAATTGAACTAATAAGCAGGAGGTACAAAAAAATGAGTACATTTTGCAATTCTTTGTTATGATGTTTTTACCACAAAATATCTAAACAAGGAAAAGAAAATGTACCCGAAACCTATATTAACGACAGTACACAAAAAATCCAAGCATCTAACACTCGAAGAAAGATTCTTGATCCAATTTTTAAATCGACGTGGAAGTTCTCCATAGGCAATTGCAAAAGAAATTGGCTGCGCCGCAAATACAGTGAGATTAGAAGATCCAAAAAATGAAATTAACAATGCGATTTCTGAAAGTCTTGAGAAGAGCAGTTTATACGGTAAGACAGAATGTGATTACAACCTCGATGAAAAACTCCTTGGTGAAGTTGCAATGCTTGAATATGACAAGGGGGACTCTGATTCACCAATTGTAGTTCGCAACGTTATTGCAACTGACAAAGATAATAAGAATACTCTTGTTTCAGGTTATCCTGTTGTACGAGGAGGAAATCTACTTCCTCTTAAGATTACAGAAATAAAAGAATGGGATAATGGTCTTGAAGCCTGGATTACTGCAGAACTAAATGATGGACGGGATTTTACTTTCTTTGATGCCGACTATGCAATCAACAAAGATAAATATGAAGTAGGTAAATCTTATGATTTCATTATTGGAGCTCTTGCTTATTATGCAGAAGAACCAGAATCAAAAGGATTCAAATTTGAAGGTCAGCAGGCTATAGATTTTAAGGCAAAGATGGGAGAGGAACCGGAGTATGATGAAGAGGGCAATGTAAAACCAATAGAGTTCTCTACTGCAAATCTCTGTGCTTTTTTACAGGGAAGTCATGCCCCAGATGAAGTTGAATATATCAGTACAGTTGAAGATGTAAAGGCCGTAAAAGCTTACGGAAATGCGTTCTGGAAATTTGATGTAATATATCGTTCAGAAGAAGAGGATAGTGTTGAAGTTCCAACCTTTGTGTTACAATCAAAAGACAATGCTGAGCTGCCCAAAGCAACTCAGCTCCAAGGTATCTTATGGCTTACAGGTTATTTGGCAAAGTAGGGGAATAGAATGACTGAAAAACTTCAACAGATAAAAGCTACTTTTGATTTCGGATATTGTCCTATAGTTTTCGCTTGTGAGAAATCTTCCAAGGATTACGCATATCTTCTTACTCTGTGGAGGATTGCTAGAGATAAAACAATGATTGAATATCCGGAGTTTACTGGCCATACATGGCGTATTTTTAATCAGAATGAAAGAAAGCTTGTGTTCTCTTCAGATAATTATGCCGATGCAAATCTCTTCTTCTGGCAGAAACTTGAAGAACTCGGGAAAGATCGCTTCGAGATAAAAAGCAGCTGTTATGCGACTATCTTAATGATTATTGTCCAGAATTCCGCCAAGAAGTTATCAACCGATTCCCTCCAGTTTATAAGAACTATAAGGAAGGCGATGTTATTGATAAATCTTTAATGGATCTAACGTATGATAAATCTGTGACCAGATTCCCAGGTGCCTGTTTGGACTGGAATCTGTTATTTGACATTGTAAGACCTAGAGCATAGAAAAAATCTTCTTGATATTATACTCCTATAGGAGTATAATATCATTATGATAAAGACAATCTATCACGGCTCAAATAAGATAATTGAAAAACCTCTTTTTGGATTTGGTAAAACCTATAATGATTATGGACTCGGGTTTTACTGTACTGAAGTTTTGTATATGGCAAAAGAGTGGGGTGTATCTAAAGATAATGATGGTTTTGCAAATATCTATGAAATAGAAACAGAAAGTCTTTCATTACTTGATTTGAACAGTAATGAATACACAATACTTCACTGGCTTGGTGTTCTTCTGGAAAACCGTATTTTTGATATAACAAATTCTCTTGCACAGGAAGCAAAAGAATATCTTTTAAAGAATTTTACTGTGCCTTATAAAGATTATGACATTATTACCGGATACCGTGCAGATGACAGTTATTTCTCATTTGCTCAGGATTTTATAAATGGCGCAATTTCTGTCCGACAACTTGGAAATGCAATGAAGCTTGGAAACCTTGGAACTCAATTTGTCTTAAAGAGTAAAAAAGCTTTCAAAGCAATTCAGTATAAAGGATATGAAGTTGCAGAATCTGCACAATGTTTTTCGAAAAAGGAATTACGAGATAAGACTGCCCGTAGACAGTATTTTGATGTAGAAAAAAACAGGCGCCAGCGAGGCGACTTGTACATTGTTCAGATTCTTGATGAGGAGATTAAAGCCGATGATCCACGCTTACGATAAGAATTATTTATTAAAAGCTCAGAATAATCTTGCTTCAATGCTCGATTTTGCAGTTTATGATCTTGAAGAAGATTTATCTCTTTTTTATCAAAAGTTTTTACAGTCAAAATTCTGTTCTCAGTTCGAACGAGGAGAATCAACCGTTATTGTTGGAAAATCAGGAGTAGAACTTGCTTTAGATGTTATGGGTGATGAATCATTGGCTTTAAAATATCGGCCTGCAGCAAACAGAACTCCTGAATACTGGTGTGGCTGGGCATTAGCATATTTCCAGTGGTATACAAATTTTTCTTTTAAGGAACTTAATAAGTATATTCCGATTTCTGAAGTTCTGGCCATGTATTCTCCATATCATGAAATGGATATATCCCAATTTTGTGATAAGATGATAGAACTGTATAATAAGCGAAAGAATGATACAAATTTAAAAGCCATTCGTCTTGATGCAGGTTTATCTCAAAGTGAGTTAGCTGAAATTTCAGATATTCCAGTAAGAACAATTCAGCAATATGAACAGAATCAAAAGAATATAAATGCTGCAAAAGCTGAAACTGTAGTAAAACTTGCAAAGGCATTAAATTGTACTGTTGAAAATTTGATGGAAGTTGTATAAAATAATGAATGTACACACTATATATAGTGTACTCTCAATAATAGAGATTCTGTCTACTAACCTAAATATTTAGCTTAGTAAAATATTATTTTTATTTTGATAATTCTGCACCAACTTTATTTATTTCAGCAGATAATTTTCTTATTCTTTCTTCTTTTTCTTTTTTTTCTAGGGCTTCTTCTAAAATACAAATAATAGTTTCTTTCATTAACTCAAAATGTTTTAAACATTCTTCTTCGGAAAGTTCATGAACTCCCTTGCTCAATATTCCATAAGTTTGAGTATTTCCTGACATAAATGATGGCAAATAATCTTTTACAAGTTTTATTTTTTCAACAACTCTTGATGTATTATATTCGTCTTCATCGATGGAAGAATTAGACTTTGCTCTTTCAAAAGCATCTTGCAATAAAAACTCAAATACTCTTCTTAAATAAACAAAAGAACCAGCTCCTATACCATGGGAAGCAAGACCTACAGCTCTTTTCAAATCTGATAAATATTCTTTTGGTAAAACTTTTATATATTTTTTATATTCTGGGTTATCGATATTTGCCTTTGATGGAAATTGCCCTATTTTATAGATTTTTTTCCCCTCTTCTCTGAATAGAAAGTTACAGCAGAAATAGTGTTCATAATTTCTTGCACAATGATAATGGATAGTTCCAAAAGGGGTTTCTCCATTAAATATTTTTTTGGAAGGATTAAAATCTGATATTCCAATTTGTCCTTGTTCCTTTGGGTATAAAACGGTATTGTCTTTGCAGAAAGGACAATATATATCAACATTTAATTCATCGTCATAATTTCCATTGAAATAGCACCATAATGTATCGGAAGTTTCTTTATCTAGTTCGATTTCTTCATACAAAGGTGCATCAAATAATTTTTTTACATATACATTATTACTCATTTTTTTTCCTTTTTTATTATATTCCAAAATACTTTTCAAAGAAAGCTGACGCTTACCTTTCTAATTCAATATTTTCTTTTCTAGAATAGGATATGTATTAACTTTTATTTCCAAATTTTTAGCTGGGATATAAATATTTTGTCCATAGTTTTTTTCAATATTCTCCACTACATAATTTGTTAATTTAATAAGTAAGTTATAATTATTATTAATATAATCTGTAACTTCCTTGTACATTTTATCAAGAGTCTCCAGTGCTGGAAAAATAGAATTCTTTTTAATTTCTGAATTACAGCCAAGAATTATATGTAATGCTTCTTGAGTAATCAATTGATCCTGTGGTTGTAGTTCTTCGAACTCCTTTTTTGCTTTTTCGATAATGATTTTATTGAAAGATTCATCGAAGTTTTCAGCAAAAGATCCTGCGATAGATAATAAACACTTATCGTGTGCATAATTATAAACATCGTCTAGAGTTTCAAATGTTTTATTAAACTCAGTTTCTGTCATTCCTTGATATTCTATATAGCCATCTTTGTATTGTAAAAATGTAAAACTAATTCCTTTAGGAAATATATTTAGTGCTCTGCTTATTAAGTAATGACCAACTTCATGTTTTGCAACTTTTCTAATTTCATCTTTATTCATATATGACAGTATTATAATTGATTTTTAATACAATTTAAATAAAGTATTACAGTATCTTTCATATTGGTATTTCCTTCTTCTAATACTTTATTCCAAAATAATCCAATGTAGCTTTCATGTCATCCTGGCCAGTAAGACAGGTGTCTCGCAAATAACCGCGTTCATCGTTCCAATTTTTAATGCCTCGGTAATAATACATCTTGAGTTCTTCTGTGATTATAAATGGAACAATATTGTGCTTAAGACATTCCTTGAACATAATTAAACGGCCAACGCGGCCATTGCCATCCTGGAATGGGTGAATAGATTCAAAGCGTACATGAAAATCCAGAATATCATCAAAAGTGATTTTTGATTTGGAATTGTATTCTTTAAGGAGGGCTTTAATTGCAGCGGCTACTTCTGCAGGCTTTGTAGTTTCACTTCCTCCTACTTCATTTTCGAGTTGTTTATAATCCCCTACTCTAAACCAGGATTTCTGGCTGTCTGTTGTTCCGGACTTCAAAATAAAATGCAGCTGTTTGATGAAGCTTTCCGTAAGCTTTGTATGAGCACCTTCAATAATCAGGTCTATGCAGCGGAAGTGATTTACAGTTTCAACAATATCATCAACCTTAACAGCCTTATCCGTAACACCAAGAGTTTTTGTTTCAAATATATAGCGGGTCTGATCGTGAGTAAGCTTTGAACCTTCAATATGATTAGAATTATAAGTAAGGTCAATTTGAATTTTATGATAGATGCCACCCTTAAGGGCGGCATCTTTTTCGCGTTTGAGAAATGTTAAAAGATTTTCTTCTACAGTAGAATGACGAGGTTTACGTTCAGGCTTTTTTGCATTAGACGGAATCTTCCAGGTTTTGCCTTCCAGAAGCGCCCCCTCTACCCTGCCCTGAGCACAGTAATTACGGGCACTGCGTTCGCTAATTTGCCATTTTTGAGCAGCTTCTTCTACAGAGATATATTTGACCTTACTCATAGGAAATATTATAGCATGCTATCGGCAATTTATAAAGATAATATTTGTAGAAAACGTCAGCTTTTAATTTGCCGATAAAAGTTTAAATAACCTATTTAATCTATTTTTTTTCTCAGTAGATAATAAACTAGATTTCATTGAAATCTTAATTTTCTTATTTTAAGGAGAAAGATTATGAAAACTTTTTCACAAGGTGAAGTGTCCGTAACCTTAAAAAATGGACGCATTGTAACAGCTTCTTGGATTTTAGATTGCCGAGATGTTCATGTCATTAGTTATGACACAGAATTCTTTGGGGCTGAATCCATCGATAGTTCAAAATATTGTGCAGAGATTGATGCCATATATTGTCTTAGAAAAATTATCAAAGACAAAGGCGGTCAATTAGCATAGTATTATTCATTTCCGTTTAGGATGCTCCATCTTCAAGTGAGCTCTTAAACGGTAAGTTGGGATTTCCTGTTTACATATCCGACAAATTACTGTTTGAGTTGGTTTTGTCTCATTTTTTTTGTGAATAATAAAAGTTGGACTTTTATGAGATTCTTCTATTTGTAATTCAGGAATTGCTTTTTTTACTCTTGTTTTTCGTTTCTGCTTAAGTTCTCCATCTTCTTTGTTTTGTTTCAATATTTTTTGTTGTAGTTTTTGTTCTTCAGTATAATAAATACCTAAATAATGAGCTTGAAGCTCTTCTGTAATTATTTTCTTATAAATTGGGTAATTTCTTTTTGGAATTGGCCCCCAGTTATAATAATTAAAGAAAAGACTTTTTTGGCTCGTAGAAAACGAACTAATTCTTGATAACCGTTCAAAAAAATCAATATTTGGATTTATCAAATATATTTTATATTCTGTTATATTCTTTTTAGGATTATGCGAGTTATAAAAAATTATGTTTTGCTGTCCCAGGAATAATGAAATTTTAAACACGTCAATCTCAGAAATATATTTATTATATTTTGTTGACGTAAAGTTTCGCTTACCACTAATAGTTTTAAGTAAAACAATTGTTTTCTTTTTAGAGATTCTGTCTACTTAATTATATATAATTATACTTAAGTTTTCACCATCGGTATGCTCTGTTCTTATCCACTGAACGTCTTTCAATAATTCAATATCGTTTTTTTTATAAGTATTCCTGTCTTTTTAATATAAAACCGTCTAATTATAGAACAGAAAGGCTAAAATAGCTCTGTCTTTTTGCAGAGCTATTCATCTTCAACGTCTCTGTAATCCATCTTTTTTCTATCGGTACGTTTTTTTGCAGCTTTGCCACCGGTGTTTTTGCTGCGTAAATCGCCATTGGTCAGTACAGAAATAGATTTTTCGCTGGACTGGCGGCGTTTTTTTGCTTCGGACTCAAGGAGTTTCCATACATTTTCGGAATTCTTAATCAAAATATCGTTGGCACTGTTCAGATGAAGTTCAAACCGCAACTGAGAGTTTACTGCAAGATATTCAATGCATGCTTCCAGATCTTTCAGGCAAATTCCAGCCTTGTTTTTTCCTTGAATCTTTGCGTTTTCGCGTACTTTTTTTGCAAGAACTGCCTCTGTAATAATGGATTTTTCTTTCATTTGCTGAAGCGCGGCAGCAATTTCCTTTTGAATCGGAGACAAATCGTTCATTTTCACTTCTCTATTTTTGGATTATGTATGCAATTTTATTATATTAATCTTACAATACATAATCCATAATGAAAATGGTAAAGCCCACGTCATCCGTAAGCAGGCAGCCCGGCCAGCAGGCAAAATCTATTCAGCTTCGTTGATTTCAAAATCCGCAATCATATTCTTTGAAACGTCTTCCAAAGCTTGTTCCATTCTGGAAAGAACTGTTTCAATCTGCTTTTCTGTAATTACAGCAGGCGGTTCAAAGCGGATTGTTTTTGAATTTACCAATGTTCCTGCGGTCATTACTCCGCGGCTAAAAAGTCCTTTGCTTACTTTATAGCCCAGTTCATTCTTTGTGAATTCTACGCCAATCATAAGGCCTGTTCCGCGGACTTCCTTTATGATTTTAGGATATTTTTTTGCAAGTTTTTTAAGGCCGTCTATAAGTATTTCGCCCTTTTTCCTGCACATTCCAGGAATATCATGATCTATCATATATTTTATTGTGGCTATGGCAGCTGAACAACAGACCGGGTTTCCACCAAAAGTTGGCGAACCTAAAAGCCATGGGTTATCTATAAGTTCCTGGCTCCACAAATGCGGACGGCAGATAAGGCCTGTAATTGGCATTATTCCTCCGCCAAAGGCTTTTCCGTATGTCATGATATCTGGTGTTACCCCTTCATATTCGCATCTCCACATTGTTCCAGTGCGTCCCATTCCGGTCTGGATTTCATCGAAAATAAGACAGATCCCGTATTTATCTGCAAGATTTCTTAAATCCTGCAGATATCCGTCCGGAGGAATTATTACTCCGGCTTCTCCCTGAATTGGTTCCACAATGATTCCGGCAATGCTTTCTCCTACGCTCAGAAGATTCTGAATTGAACGTTCCATTGCCTTTGTTTTTCCATACTGAACATGAAGTACCTGCTGAATCATGGGCATGTATGGCTTACGGTATGTGTCTTTTCCGGTAACACTAAGGGCTCCCAGTGTCTTTCCATGAAATCCATGAATTGCAGAAAGGAACCATTTTCCGCCGGTTGCGATGCGGGCAAGTTTAAGTGCCATTTCGTTTGCTTCTGCTCCGCCGTTTGTAAAAAAGCAGTACTTTAAGTCACCCGGAGTTATGTCAGCCATTGCTTTTGCAAGATAACCGCGTAGCGGATCCAGCAGTTCCTGCGAATGAAGTGCCTGATGTTCCAGCTGAGCTTTTACTGTTTCAAGGATTTCCGTGTTTCTGTGGCCGCAGGTATAAATTCCAAAGCCTCCAAGACAGTCTATGAATTTTTCGCCGTAAAGACCTTCGCATACAGCATCATGATCGCTCCATTCTACAACTGCATCATTTGTAGAAACTGACTTGCGGTATTTTAGCCAGCCCGGGCTTACATAATTATCAAAATAATTTAGAGTCTGCTCTGTAATCTTTTCCTTTGTTTCATCATCAATAGAATCCGACTTAATAAACCCAATAACCTTTTCCAAATCCTTTGAAACACGACCGTAACTTTCTTTTGACATAAGCAACCCCTTAAAAACAAAAGGCGATGACACTGCTTTCTTTTGAAACAGTATCATCGCCTTTGATGAATTTTTACTAAAAAAAATGGCGACAACCAGAACACTGGTTATCGCCATCGACAGTTTTACTCTAGCATTCTGAAATATTTTTTGCAAGTGGTTTCAATGCTTCGATAGGCTAAGCCGATGCAGCGCAGAATCCGTCCGGCGCCGTCAGTTTACGTACCAACCCGGAGAACCGCCGTCTAGATTAATATTAATCTGCTTAACTTCCTGATATTCTTCAAGACCGTGGATACCAAGTTCGCGGCCAATACCACTCATCTTGTAACCGCCCCAGGGTGCTTCATTGAAAGTTGGTGCAAAACAGTTTATCCAGGTAATTCCGGCACGGATTTCGCTTATTACCCGATGGGCTCGTCCTGTATCTTTTGTAAATACGCCCCCTGCAAGCCCGTATGGAGTATCGTTTGCCATGTCAATGGCTTCCGCTTCAGTTTTGAAGGTTTGAATTGAAACTACAGGCCCGAAGATTTCTTCGCGGACAATTTTCATGCTGCTGGTACAATTATCAAAAACTGTTGGAAGAATAAAATATCCCTTGTCACAACCGTTTTCTGTATAGCGCTTACCGCCACACACAAGAGTTGCCCCTTCCTCTACTCCGGACTTGATGTAAGACAAAACCTTTTCCATGTCTTTTTCTGTGATGATTGGCCCGATATCCGGATTTTTCATGGGATCGCCGATTGTCATGCGCTCCGCCTTTGCCTTGAGTTTTGAAACGAATTCATCATGAATTGATTCTTCAATAATGATGCGGGAGCCGGCAGCACAGACTTCACCCTGGTTAAAGAAAATTCCAATCATTGTCCATTCCACGGCGGCATCAATATCTGCATCGGCAAAAATTACATTCGGAGACTTTCCGCCAAGTTCAAGGCCGATTTTTTTTATATTTGCAGCCGCACTACGCATAAGACTCTGCCCTACTTTGGTTGAACCAGTGAATGCAATCATATCAACATCTGTGTTTTCTCCAAGTTCCCTTCCTACGTCTGCATCTCCCTGAAGAAGATTTGCACAGCCGGCGGGAAGACCGGCTTCTTCAAATAGTTCAAAAAGATGAATTGTAGAAAGCGGTGCTTTTGGACTTGGCTTAAAAACAACGCTGTTTCCGGCGGCAAGTGCCGGAGCGATTTTCCAGCAGCTCATCAAAAGCGGATAGTTCCAGGGTGTAATCTGGGCAACAACGCCAACAGGTTCGTGAACTGTGTAGGAATGCATTTTTCCAAAACCTGCGTTTACATCGTAACCGCCGCCATAAGGCATTTTAAGGGCCCCGGCATAGTAGCGGAAGCAGTGGATTGCGTCAGAAATATCTCCTTCTGCTTCCCGCAGCGGTTTTCCGCAGTCAAGGCAGTCAAGTTCTGCAAGTTTTGCAGCATCCCGTTCCATAAGGTCTGCAATTTTAAGAAGCATATCCCCCCGGGCCTGGCTGTCCATGTTGCGCCATTCACGGCTTTTGTAAAAGGACTTTTTTGCAGCGGCAATAGCATTCCTAGTGTCTTCTACAGAAGATTCATATATTTTTGCTATAACAGAGCCATTTGCAGGATTAATAACATCCAGAGTTTTCTTCTGAGAACCTTCAACCCACTTTCCGTCAATGTAAAATTTCTTTGCTTCCATGTATAACCTCCTGCATGGGCATAAAAAAAGGCGATGAGCCCAATCTGTATCGGGTTCATCGCCTTTGATGTTCTTGATATTACAGTGAAGGATAATTTTTTACAAGTCTGTTACTTTGTGCAAACTGAACAAATTTTCACTATATTTTTATGCTAAAAAGCCTTATAAGCCCTTTTTCTTAGTGCTAAAGTTTAATCCGTTAGTAAAAGCCCACGAGGCGTTGTAACCGAGTTTGCATAGCAAACATCGCAGGGGTGTCCCGCAGAGGGGGTAAGACGCAACGAAGTGTGGCTTAGGGGGAGACTTCCCCCACAGGAGTGAAAAATGTCATTGAAAGAAGCATTACCAAAAATTATTACCAGTGAACTTCCGGGTCCGAAGTCGGCTGAAATTATTAAGCGGCGGGAAGCTGTTGTGCCGAAGGCTATCCGGTGTATTTATCCATGTGTTCTGGACAGGGCTGCTGGGGCAATGATTCAGGATCCGGACGGAAACATTTTTCTTGACTGGGTGGGAGGCGTTGGCGTTTTGAATGTGGGACATACACATCCGGCTCTTGTTGAAGCGGTCAAGGCTCAGGCTGAAAAATATTTTCACGGTATGTTCAATATTGTGACTCACGAAGGATATGTTGAACTTGCTGAAAAACTTGGTCCAAAGGTTCCTGTTAAGGGCAGCCACAATAAGGTTATGTTTGCAAACAGCGGGGCAGAAGCTGACGAAAACGCCGTAAAGGTTGCAAAGGCATACACTGGCCGTTCCAATATAATCGTTATGAGCGGGGCCTTCCACGGACGAACACTTCTTACAATGGCCATGACTTCAAAGAAAGCTTATGCGGCAGGGCAGGGGCCGCTTCCAGGCGGAATTTTTCGGGCTGAATTTCCTTATCTTTACAGAAGGCCGGAAGGGATGCCGGAAGAAAAGGCGATTTCATACTATGTAAGCCGGCTGGAAGCTGTTTTTGAAGAATGTGCCGCCGCAAATACAATCGCAGCCATTGTTATAGAACCGATTCAGGGAGAAGGCGGCTTTATTCCTGCCCCAATCGAATATGTAAAAGCCGTGCGCAAAATCTGTGACGAAAACGGAATCATGCTTATTGCCGATGAAGTTCAGAGCGGTTTTGCCCGAAGCGGGAGACTTTTTGCAAGCGAATACTGGAAGGAAGCTGGCTGTGCACCGGATATTCTTGCAACTGCAAAATCAATTGCGGGCGGCGTTCCTCTTGCAGCCGTTATTGCCCGGGATGAAGTTTTTGATTCTGTTCCTGGGGGCGTAATCGGTGGTACTTACGGTGGAAACGCCCTTGCCTGCGCTGCCGGCCTAAAGGTTCTTGAAGTAATTGAAAAGGAAAAGCTTGTTGAGCGAGCCAATGATATCGGTAAAAAGATTTTTGCACGCTTTACTGAATGGAAAGGAAAGTACGAATGCGTCGGCGATGTCCGAGGGCTTGGTGCCATGATCGGAGTTGAGTTCGTTAAGGACAAGGCTTCTAAAGAACCAGATGCAAAGCTTGTAAGCGACATAATCCAGTATGCGGCACATCACGGTTTGCTTATGGAAAACGCCGGAACTTACAACAACGTAATCCGATTCCTGGCTCCCCTTGTAATGACTGATGAACAGCTTGAAGCAGGACTTAAGATTTACGAAGAAGCGATTGCGGCATGCAGTAAATAAATCAATGTAGAGGTCTTATATGTCTGAACCAATTATTGAAATCAAAAACGTTAAAAAAGCCTTTGACGGAAATATGATTGTTAAAGGCATGGATCTTACAATTTACAAGGGGGAGTTTCTTACCCTGCTGGGACCTTCTGGCTGCGGTAAGACAACCCTTTTAAGAATGTTGGGAGGTTTTCTTGAGCCTGATTCAGGGGAAATTCTTTTGGGAGGAAAAAGTCTTCTGGGGGTACCTCCATATTTACGGGAAGTGAACACTGTTTTTCAGAGCTATGCTCTTTTTCCGAACCTTACTGTGCGGGAAAATATTGGCTTTGGCCTTAAGATGAAAAAACTTCCGAAAAACGAAATTGACTCAAAGGTTCAGGAAATTATCGAAATGTGCCAGCTGGAAATGCTTGCAAACCGAAAGCCCTCTAAACTTAGTGGCGGGCAGCAGCAGAGGGTTGCAATCGCAAGGAGCCTTGTTAATGAACCGAAAGTTCTTCTTTTGGATGAACCATTAGGCGCCCTGGATCTTCAGCTTAGAAAACAGATGCAGATCAGCCTAAAGCGGCTTCAACGTAAACTTGGAATGACTTATGTTTACGTTACCCACGATCAGGAAGAAGCCATGACCTTAAGCGATAGAATTGCAGTGATAAATAACGGGCGGATAGAACAACTTGGCACTCCTTCAGAAATATATGAAACTCCGGCAACATCATTTAGCGCTCGTTTCCTTGGTGAATCGAACTTTTTTGATAGCGATAATGGAACTGAAATCAGTATAAGACCTGAATTCATTCAACTTACGGAAAATTATACAAAAGGCTCAGTTCAGGGAACTGTAAAAGCAATCAACTTTCTTGGTGCTTTTTCAAGAATCACAGTTGAAGCTGATGCCGACGGAAAGGAGATTTTCAGCCTTGAACCAAGCGGTCTGAAGGGCTGGCATTCCGGGGATAAGGTTTTCATTAATTGGGAAAAAGAAAACGAACAACACATAAAAAAAGATGCTTAGCGGAGGCAATATGAAAAGACTTGAAATTATAATCAGACCGGAAAAACTTGAAGAACTTAAGGATATTCTGAATCAATTTAAGATTGGCGGTATGACTGTTCTTAGCGTTATGGGCTGTGGAAACCAGAAAGGAGACGCAAATAGTTCTCTCAAGGGACTTAAGGTTCACAACATAAATCTTATCCCAAAAATTCTTTGTATTGTTGCCGTCAAGGATGAAGACGTTGAAAAAATCCTTGAAGCAGTTTACGAAAAGATTCCTTCCGGTCGTGTTGGAGACGGAAAAGTATTCATTGAACCAATCGATGACATTATGAGAATCAGAACCGGGGAACGTGGAGAAAAGGCATTGTAGTTTTAGAGGAGTTGCTTATGCTGGAACTTAAAAATATTCAGAAATCCTTTGACGGCGTTCAGGTCATTAAGGGGGTAAACCTAAAAATCAAGGACGGGGAATTTGTTTCTTTTCTTGGCCCATCTGGCTGCGGAAAAACAACTTGTCTTCGCATGATTGCGGGCTTTGAGCACCAGGACAGCGGCTCCATAATTCATAACGGAAAGCCTTTAGATGGACTTCCGGCTCACAAACGTCAATTAAATACTCTTTTTCAGAACTATGCTCTTTTTCCTCACATGACTGTTTTTGAAAACATCGCCTACGGCTTAAAGGCTCACGGTGTAAAGAAAACAGAAATTAAGCCAAGGGTAATGGAAGCTCTTGAAATGGTTCATCTAAAAGGATTTGAAAACCGTTATCCTGCGGAAATGTCCGGGGGGCAGCGGCAGCGTGTTGCAATTGCCCGTGCCGTAATCAATCGCCCTCCACTTCTACTTCTTGATGAGCCCCTTACAGCATTGGATGCCAAACTCAGAATCGCCATGCGTTACGAACTCCGTTCTCTTCAGCGCAAACTTGGAATTACCTTCATTTATGTTACCCACGACCAGGAAGAAGCTATGACAATGAGCGACAGAATCGTAATCATGAATGGCGGCATTGTGGAACAAGAAGGTACTCCTGAAGAAATCTATTATCATCCAAAGACAAAATTCATTTCGTCATTTATTGGTGAAACAAACCTTTTTGATGCAGTAGCCAAAAGAGTTAAGGGAAAGCTTTTGAGTCTTGACGCAGAAGCCGGAACCTGTCCTGCAATTGACTATGAAACTTTCCGAGACGGCGCGATCGTTAACGTTTCTGTTCGTCCAGATAAGGTGCTGTGGGAAACAGCAAGTTCAAGTTCGGAAACTGAACTTACAGATGGAACAAGATACTTTAGCGGTGTTGTAAAAGATGTAATTTTTACCGGAAGCCTTACAAAGGTTTATGTTGAACTTACAAACGGCGCAGAATTTAAGATTACACGCCTTTCTGCCTGCAAGCTTCCAAAAACAGGAGAAGCAATTCAGATTGGATGGAAACCAGAAGACTGCGTTGTTATCCATTCACCTGCTGACGAAATCCATCAGGCCATCGAAAATGTTGACCTTGGAGAATGGGTTCGTAAACAGAACGCTGAACTAGCAAAGATTCTGGGAATCCAGAATTTTTAGACTGCGCTGGTAATTGAATTTTCGATAAACTCAACAACCGTGTTCTTAGAGCTTTTCCAGCATATCCTTTATATAAAGAGCGGTTTGAATCATGTAACGAGTTTCACCATCGCTTAAATCAATGTTCAAAGTGTCGCAGATTTTTCTGATGCGGTAATTCACTGTGTTGCGGTGTGTGAAATTTTCTTCCGCAGTCTTCTGAACTCTGCCACTGGATCCAAGATAAAGGCGGAGCGTATTCAGATAGTCTTCCAGTTTATCCTTACCGAATTCATTTAATGGACCAAGAACCGAGTCATACATCTGTTCTAGTACGCGACGGTCCTGAACCTCTCCCAAAAGCTTGAATACCCCGAGTTTTTCGTAATCTCCTGCAAGGGTTTCCTGGTTGCAAAGCTTAAGAGCAAGATCTGCATGGCGGTATTCTTCGCTGAGTTCCCGTGCTGTGGAACAAACTCCTGAAACAGAAAGCCTCATGCCTTCAAAAATCTTTTCCCGACGGGCAGCCCTTTCAATCTTAGAAAAATGTTCATGGGCATCATCATGAAAAACATACACAATCTTGTTTTCATGAAGAAAGTAGGAATATTCCCCAGCATGAAGACCTGTTTTTACATTGAAGGAATAATCCATGTAGCGCTTAAATCCATCTTCGTCCTTTTCTGCAAGAACCTCTGGCAAATCCATAAGAACAACCGAATAATTCTTTGAGCCGGCAAAGGCTGTATTTTCAAGCTGAACAACATTGAAATCTACATGATTGAACATCGCGTTGAAGAGTGTTTTTTCAAGGCTCTGCCCCTTCTGGCGGTCATTTACAATTCTGTTTCCGTAATCCTGCATGATATCGATAATGTGAATTTCCCAGGGCATTGTTAAAAGCGGAAGCTGGAGACGCTGGCAAAGTTGTTTAATTTCTTCTGGAACAGTGAGAATATACTTTCCAAGATTCAGAATCAAACCACTGGCTCCCTGTTCGCTTACTGCATTTACAAGTTTTGAAAGGTATTCCACCAAGAATTCTTCCCGAGCTTTTCCCGTGTTGTCTTCATAGCGACCAATTTCCATGCCTGTTGTAACAACCAGTTCTCCACCACGAAGAAAGTTCAATGTTGAAACATCTTCTGTGTAATACATCCAGCTTACAGGCCGTTCGGCACCTCCCTTTCCAGAAATGAGTTTAAGACGGTAAATATCCGCAGTTGAATTAAATAAAGATTGAATTGAAATTGCCATATCATCATATTAGTGAATTTTGTGCAAATTGCACAAGTTTTATATTTATATTTATGCCGGATTTTCTAAAATTTAGATTTTTTATGTGCTAGGATTCAGACAACAAATTAAGATATCCTACAGTTTATAAAAAAACTGTGACAGGAGGCTTTCTATGAAAAAGACAACCACAGCTATTTTTGCAGCCCTTTCTGCTGCTTTGGCTATTTTCTCCCTTTCTTCTTGTAAGGAAAAAACAGAAACCTTAAATCTCCTTGTTTGGGAAGGTTATGCAGACCCGCTTTTTACAAAAGAATTTGAAGAAAAATATGGTGTAAAAATAAACGGTACATATTTCAATACAAGTGATGATCTTGTTGCCAAGCTCAAGGCTGGTGGTGGTAAATCTTATGATCTTATTTCACCTTCTGGTGATATGGCGGGATTTCTTGTTCAGAGCAATATGGTTGAACCGATTGATATCTCAAAAATTTCAAGCTGGGAAGATATTAACCCAACTGTAATCCTTGATGATGTTGAAAAAGACGGCAAGATCTACGGCGTTCCATATCTTTGGGGCCCAGATTATTTGATTTACGACGGCGATGTTTTCAGTGAGGCTCCTGATTCCTGGAGCGTATTTTGGAACCCGGCTTATGCAGGAAAAGTTTCCCTTTACGACGACATCTCAAACATCTACATGATTGGTCAGATGCTTGGACTTGATAAGAATGACAAGACAGCCCTCTACAGCATGTCAGATGAACAGCTTGCTTATGCAAAAAACGAACTTGTTAAGCTCAACCCTTTTGTACGCAAATACTGGGCTAGTGCTGGTGAACTTAGTGATTTGTTTGCAAACAGAGAAGTTTCTATTGCTGTAGGTTGGCCTTTGACTGTAAGCGATGTAAATGCAAAGGGCCGAAACCTTCAGTGGACAATTCCAAAGGAAGGCTGTACAGGCTGGATGGACCGTTTAATGATTGTTAAGGGAGCCCGTCACGCTGAACTTGCAATGAAGTACCTCGATTACATTACAAGTCCTAAAGGGCAGGCATTGAGTTCAGAAGTTACTTTGTACTGTGTTGTAAACCCTAAGGCTAAGGAGTTCGAATCTAAGGAACTTCAGGAAGCAACATACGTAAATGAACTTGATTCCTTCTTCAAAAAGATCAACTTCTGGCAGTATGTAGAAGCCCGCGATAAGTACAACGACATTTGGACAGAAGTTAAGACTGAATAGCCGACGACGATTCTGTTAATTCATCACTCATAAGGAGAAATCATGAAGAGTATTTTTAAGTCAAAGTTTGCGATTTTTGGTGTTATGGCACCGGCAGCCATTTGGCTTGTATTGTTCCTTATTCTTCCTTATGCAAACCTTTTTTTATACAGCTTCTGGAAGAACGGTGCATTTTCTGTAGTACATGAATTTTCACTGCAGAACTACATCAAGTTCTTTACCAGAAGCACTACTGGTGGTGCACCCTACCTTATTCTTCTGAATACAATTACCCTTTCACTTTGGGTAACTCTTTTCACTTTGATTGTAAGCTTTCCTTTAAGCTATTACATTCGTTTTTATGTCAAAAAATACAAACAGCAGCTGTATATGCTCGTTATCATTCCGCTTTGGGTAAGCTACGTTATGCGTGCCTATTCCTGGAAAATCATCCTTGGAACAAACGGCATCTTAAACAGTTTCCTTATGGCAACATATCTTACAAACAGACCGTTAAGTGTTTTCCTGTACAGCCGTGTTTCAGTTATAATTGCAATGACTCATATATACACACCATTTGTACTTATGCCAATCTACACAAGTCTGGAACAGCTTCCTGAAACTTTGCTCGAAGCTTCCAGCGATCTGGGCGCAAGCCCGCTACGAACTTTCTGCAAGGTGATTTTTCCAATGAGCCTTCCAGGAATCATTACAGGTGCCACATACGCTTTTGTCCTTTCCATGGGCGACTTCCTTGCACCCTCACTTCTTGGAGGACCTACAAGTTCAACTCAAATCGCAAATATCGTACAGATGCAGTTCGGTACTTCGAATAACTGGCCTTACGGTGCTGCAATCGGAATCATCATTCTTGTAATGGTAATCAGTTTGCTGACCGTAACAGAACTTTTACAGAAAAAATTACTTCACGCAGCAGGAGGTTCAAATGGAATCCGTTAGAAACAAACCGACAAAAGGAAAAGTTTTCTTTACTACACTGGGTATTCTTTCCCTGATCTTTTTATACCTTCCAATTGTTGTAGTTGCCCTTTATTCCCTGAACCCAGACAGCGTAAACTCTTTTCCAATGCGTGGCATAAGCTTCAAGTGGTTCGGAGTTATGATTCACGATCACATGCTTATGACTTCGCTCTGGCATTCGGTACTGGTTGCCATTCTTGCAACCTGCTGCGCCATTATTCTTGGAGTTCCACTTGCCTTTGTAATGTACAAGAAAAATTTTCCGGGAAAAGCCTTTTTAGAAAAGGTCGTTCTTCTGCCATTGATTCTTCCGGGAATTCTTACAGGTATTGCCATGCTTACATTCTTCCAGCTGATGGGAATTCAACAAAGCATGGGAGCTGTAATCATTGGTCACACAACCTTCTTGATTGCCACCGTTATGCCTCAGGTTTATACTCGACTTAAAACTCTGGATAATGCTATTCAAGAAGCTGCTCTTGATCTAGGAGCCACTCCTATAAAGGCTTTTTTCTACGTAATTCTTCCAAACATCAAGACATCGATTTTTTCGGCAGCTCTGCTTTCTTTCACCTTAAGTATGGATGAAATCCCGGTTACTTATTTCCTGAACGGAACTTTCAGCACTCTGCCAATAACAATCTGGGGTATGACCCACAATGGGATAACACCAGAAGTAAACGCTATTGCAACATTGATTCTTATTGTATCGCTCGGCCTGGTATATCTTTCTACAAAGCTGAAAGATGCTAAATAAGGAGGACTAATGAAAACTTTTAAAGTTATTCCAAAAATTACAGAATACTCAACAGCGAAGGAATTCTGCGCTGACTTCAATTTAGGGCCGAAAGACCTTGTGTTTCTTTCTAAATCTACAGAAAAATACTTTCAAGGAATGCTGAACGGTGCCCACGTAATCTATCGTGGCAGCTACGGTAAAGGTGAACCGACCGATCTGATGGTTGAAGCAATCTACAAAGATATCAAAGACATAGACTATGACCGGGTTATTGCTGTTGGAGGAGGAACTATTATTGATGTGGCTAAGCTTTTAGCCTTAAAGACTTTTTCTCCTGTTGTGGAATTGTACGACAAGACAATTCCGGCCAAGAAGAGCAAAGAATTAATTATCGTTCCAACAACTTGCGGTACTGGTTCAGAAGTAACGAACATCTCTATTCTTGAACTTACTCAGCGCTACACAAAAATGGGTCTTGCAGACGACGCACTTTATGCGGATTACGCTGTTCTTATTCCAGAACTTTTAAGTGATCTTCCTTACCAGTTCTTTGCAACCAGCTCACTGGATGCCCTGATCCACGCAATGGAAAGCTATCTTTCGCCAAAAGCCACAACTTTCTCTGAAGAGTTTAGTTTTAAAGCAATTAATCTTATTCTTGGTGGTTACATGAAAATGGCATTATACGGAAAAGACCATCGTTTTGAACTTATGCACGATTTCCTTATTGCAAGCACATTTGCAGGAATCGCATTTGGTAATGCTGGTTGTGGCTACGTTCACGCCATGAGCTATTCATTTGGGGCAACGTACCACATTCCTCATGGAGAATCAAATTACACGCTTTTCATGGCAATCTTCAAAAAATACCAGAACCTTAATCCGACAGGAAAAATCACAAAGCTGAACAAACTGTTATCTTCAATCATTGAGTGTAACGAAACAGAAGTATATTCATACATGGATAAAATCTTAAACGTGATCCTTCCGCTCAAAAAGATGAAAGATTACGGTGCCGCTGAAAAAGACATTGAGGTTTTCACCCAAAATACAGTTGAAAAGCAGACCCGCCTTACAGCAAACGGGTACCTTCCTTTGGATTTCAATACAGTCAAAAATATTTATCAGGAGGTTTTTTAATGAAACTTTCTCCCAGAGAAACTGAAAAACTTATGCTCAGCTACGCAGGTTTTCTTGCCCACCAGAGAAAAGACCGTGGTCTGAAATTAAACTATGTTGAAGCCATCGCATATATTTCCTATGAACTCATGGAAGCTGCTCGGGAAGGAAAAACGGTAACAGAACTTATGAGCATCGGTTCCACATACCTTACTTCAAAAGACGTAATGGAGGGAGTGTGCGATATGGTCCATGAAGTTCAGATTGAATGTACTTTCCCGGACGGCACGAAACTTGTGACAGTCCACAATCCGATCCGGGAGGTGTAGGCATGAAAATCGGCGAAATCATTTCATTCAACAAAGAAATTGAACTTAACTCTGGAAGAAAAACAATAACCCTTGAAATCATAAACACCGGCGATCGCCCTATTCAGGTTGGAAGCCACTTTCATTTTTGCGAGGCGAACAAGCTTCTTCACTTTGACCGAAAGGCTGCATTCGGTTACCGACTGGATATTCCAAGCGGCATGAGCGTACGCTTTGAACCAGGAGAAAAGAAAACCGTTCAGCTGTGCGAACTTGGCGGAAAAAAGCTGCCGCAAAAACATCAGGTAAAATAGCGGAGGCAAAAGATGAACAGAATTGACGGAAAAAAATACATTGCAATGTTCGGTCCTACAACCGGAGATAAAATCCGCCTTGCAGACACAAACCTTCTTATTGAAATTGAAAAAGACTTTACCTGCTATGGTGACGAAATTAAATTCGGCGGCGGAAAAACAATCCGCGACGGCATGGGGCAGTCCGTTCACACTACAAGTAAAGACGGCGACCTTGATCTTGTAATCACAAACTGCGTCATTCTTGACTATACGGGGATCTACAAGGCCGACATCGGAATTAAAAAGGGAAAAATCGCAGGAATCGGGAAAGCCGGTAACCCTGACACTATGGACGGAGTTACACCAGGCATGACTGTAGGCGCATCTACAGAAGCCCTTGCCGGCGAAGGTCTTATTGTAACAGCCGGTGGGATAGACACGCATATTCACTTTATTTCTCCGGAACAGGTAGACACCGCACTTGCCGCAGGAATTACAACAATGATTGGCGGCGGAACCGGCCCTGCAGACGGAACAAATGCCACAACCTGTACCCCGGGACCATGGAACATGGAGATGATGCTTAAAGCCGCAGAAGCTTTTCCTATGAACATCGGCTATCTTGGCAAGGGAAACTGCGGCGACACAAAAAGTCTTGAAGAACAGATTCATGCCGGCTGCTGCGGACTAAAAATTCACGAAGACTGGGGTGCCACTCCGGCTGTAATTGACGCAGCCCTTAGAGCCGCAGACAAATATGATGTTCAAGTCTGTATTCACACGGACACACTGAACGAAGCCGGCTGTGTAGAAGACACTCTGGCCGCAATTAACGGAAGGACAATCCACACTTACCATACAGAAGGCGCCGGCGGCGGACATGCACCGGACATTCTGAAGGTTGTAGAAAGTCCTAACGTTCTTCCTGCATCTACAAATCCTACAATGCCTTTTACGCAGAATACCCTGGACGAGCACCTTGATATGCTGATGGTCTGCCATCATCTTGACAACAAAATCCCGGAAGACATTGCCTTTGCAGACAGCCGCATACGCCCAGAAACAATTGCCGCCGAAGATGTAATGCACGACATCGGGGCACTTTCCATCATGAGTTCTGACAGTCAGGCAATGGGACGTATAGGCGAAGTAATTACCCGCACCTGGCAGACAGCCCACAAAATGAAGGAAGAAAGGGGGGCTCTTCCACAGGAAACAGGAGACAACGATAATTTCCGGGCAAAACGCTACGTTTCAAAGTACACAATCAATCCTGCAATTGCGCAGGGAATCAGCGAATACGTAGGTTCCATTGAAAAAGGAAAGCTTGCAGACCTTGTTTTGTGGAATCCGGCTTTTTTCGGAGTAAAGCCAGACATAATCATAAAAGGCGGCGCAATCATAATGAGCAAAATGGGTGACTCAAATGCATCCATTCCAACCTGTCAGCCAATAACCTACCGTCACATGTTCGGCTATTACGGAAAAGCCCTTCCTATGACCTGCGCAACATTTATGAGCAGCATTTCTATAGAAGAAGGTCTGCCAGAAAAACTTGACCTCAAGCGCCTGTGCCTCCCTGTAAAAAACTGCAGGGACATCGGCAAAAAAGACATGAAATTCAATGATGCTACGCCAAAAATCACAATTGACCCGGAAACCTACAAGGTAACGGCAGACGGAAAACCAGTTGTAAGCAAACCAGCAAAAAAACTGCCACTTACACAACTGTATTATTTATTTTAGGAGAAAATTATGCTATGCGAAAAAATATCGGGAAACCTTTCTGAACCTCAGTATAAAGGAAAACTTGTTGATTATGTTGATCTTGACTGGCACGAAACCTACAACAAGCTCCTCAGAAAAACCAGCCGCGGAGGTCGGGATGTTGCAATCCGCCTTGGAGACGAAGTCCTTAAAACAGGAATAAAACCCGGTGACATTCTTGGTATAGAAGAAGACGGAACTCTGCTTGCAGTTGATGTACTACCGGCGGAAGTCCTTGTTGTAACAGTAACAGAAGCAACTCCCTTCAATATTGCAAAAACCGCCTACGAAATAGGAAACTGCCACGCTCCCCTTTTTGCAGGTCAGGAAGAATTTCAGTTCGTTACAATTTTTAATGAACCGATGGAACATCTTCTGCATCACCTTCACGGTGTAAAAGTTGAACGAAAGACAGAAAAACTGGATTTTTCAAAGCAGATTTCTTCAATCGTTGGGCACGGACATCACCATCACTAAGATTATGACAGCAGCCTGGTTTGAACTTTTACAGTTAAACGACGCCACTTTTCCTATTGGAAGCTACTCCTTTTCCTGGGGGCTGGAAACCTTTGTCCAACAGGGAATAATACATGATGAAGGAAGCACAGCCCGATACATAGAAAGTGAACTTGAAAGCAGTTTCCTCTACAGCGAACTTTTAACCGTCCGCCTGGCCTGGGAATACAGCGCAATTCCCGAAAAACTTACGGAACTAAATGAAATTTACGGAGCTTCAAGAAGTCCCTATGAACTTAGAGACGGAAGCCGAAAATTAGGTGCCCGTTTTGTAAAAACGACATCCTCACTTACAGAACAGATGCAATCAGAAGAAAAATCAGCTTCCGAGCCTCTATTTTTCCCGGTTGTTTACGGAGCCTACTGTGCCCGGCGAAAACTCCCTTTAGAAGACACGCTTTCTTCATTTTTGTACAGCCAGACCAGTGCCCGTATTACAACCTGCGTAAAGCTCGTTCCCCTAAGCCAGACAACCGGTCAGCAGTTGCTCTTCAGGTTCATACAAAAATTTCCGCTTTTTATAAAAAGGTGCCTAGAACTTACAAAGGACGATTTATGCCGCTCCGCCCCCGGAATTGATATACGGGCAATGCAGCATGAATTTTTATATTCAAGACTTTATTCAAATTAAGAGGTATATATGCAGTTTACAAAAATTGGAGTTGCAGGCCCTGTAGGTTCCGGCAAAACCGCACTAGTTGAAGCCCTTACCCGGCGCCTTGCAGAAAAATATTCGATAGGCGTAATTACAAACGACATTTACACAAAAGAAGATGCAGAATTTCTTACAGCGCATTCTGTTCTTCCCCCGGAAAGAATCATCGGTGTAGAAACCGGAGGCTGCCCGCACACCGCAATCCGTGAAGATGCCAGCATGAATCTGGAAGCCATAGATGAACTAAGACGGCGCTTTCCAGACATTGAACTTATATTCATCGAATCCGGCGGAGACAACCTTAGCGCAACTTTCAGCCCGGAACTTGTAGATTCAACCATTTTTGTAATCGACGTTGCAGAAGGCGACAAAATCCCAAGAAAAGGCGGACCAGGAATAATGCGCTCTAACCTGCTTGTAATCAACAAGATTGATCTTGCGCCTTTAGTAGGTGCCAGTCTTGAAGTAATGGAACGCGACAGCAAAAAAATGCGCGGATCAAAGCCATTTGTCTTTACAAACATCCGCAGTGGCGAAGGCGTAGATAAGGTAATTGAATTTCTGGAGCACGACGTTTTCTTTTCAGACTATGAATAACTTTGACCATATTTCAAAATTACAGATAAGGGCTTCTCAGAATTCAAAGGGCAAAACCGTCATCTCTCAAAAATTTTTCACATCGCCCTTTAAAATTATGAATCCTTTTGAACGCACAGACGGAGGAATTACGGTCTTTCAGCAGACAGCAAGTGCAGGCATTCTTGCAGGGGATACCCAGGAACATTCTTTTTATATAGAAGAAAACGCAATTCTGGAACTGGTAAGCCAGTCCTTTGAAAAAATTTTTAAAATGGAAGACAGTGGCAAGGCAGAAAGAACAATTAATATCGACATAGAAAAAGGCGGAACCCTCATCTACAGCCCACTTCCATGCATGCCCTTTGCCGGAAGCAATTTTACTTCGCGGACAAAAATCAACCTTCAGGATGATTCAAGCAGACTGATTTATATAGATACACTTTGCGGCGGACGTAAGGAACACGGAGAACTATTTGATTACAAAAGCTATCGTAATCTTATTGAAATCACCAGAAATTCTCCGGCAAGAAGCGATACTACTAAACCTGAACTGATTTATAGGGACAATACAGTTTTTGAGGGGAGTAACTGCGGACTTTTCCCAGAGCGAAAAGAGTTCCTGAAGTCGCCTGCAATGTACGGAAATTATTCCCATCTTGGAACGATGCTTCTTTTTGGCTTTAATTCCAAACACGGAAGTGCCCTTAAGCCGACAGACCTATTTGAATGCCTTAATCTTCCGGCAAAACTTCTGTATACGGCAGAAAATCTTGAACTTCAACTGGGAAAGCCTTTAGTGAGCGTAACTCAAACAGCCGGCAACGGAATTGCCGTACGGCTTCTAGCAAATTCCGCAGAAGAAGTTCAAGATATTTTTAACAGGATTAAAAAAGAATTTTAAAAGTTTCTGGATTTTTAAATTTCAGCAACCCGATTATAAAATCAACTTCTTTTTGCAGACAATCTTGTAACATTCATTGCGCAGAATCCTGCAAGAAGAATGATTACTCCAAGAATTGCATCTTCCATGCTTATGTCAAAAAATCCTTCGCCGGCAGCTGCACTAAAAATACAGTCAATAAGCCACATAAGGGAAGCGCCCCAGAACATAAACATTCCAAGTACTACGCTGCGTTCTTTTTTTCCGTTTTTTTTCTGAACAAAAAATACTGCTGTACAGATAACAGCCGCAATAATTGTCATAATTTCACACATAAAATCTGTCCTCCTTAAGAAAGCTGAGCTTTTTTTGACTTTTTAAGCAGATGACTTACAAAAAGCCCTATTCCCCAAACCGCAGTAACAAGAACCGCCATAGAAACACCAACCGTAGACATTTCTTTCAGCATTTCAACCGTATCAGAAGGATCTTTCATTGCTGTAAGGAAAGGCGGATAGAAAACCACTTCTCCATGATAAATATGCTCTATGGCAAGAAGAAAACTTCCCCCGTAAAGCATTTTCTGTAAAATCGAAACTTTGCTGTTAAAGCTTTCAAGTTTTAAATTTTTTTCTGCCTCTGAGATTGTACTTTTAGTAACAACCTTTCCGTAAATGCCTTTTACAGCACTCGTCAAAACCGCTTCTGTAAGCGGAACAAGAAAACATGCCATTGTAAGCCTCCTTTAGCCTATACTCATCTTAGATTGAATCAATGCCTCGTCTGCGTCCTTTGTAAGACCAGAAAGACAGATTTCGCCCTTATCGATTACGTAATATCTGTCTGAAATTCCAAGAACAAAATCCAGATACTGTTCAACAATAAGAACTGTAATTCCTAACTGCTTATTTACTTTCTCAATTGCGGCAGCAATATCTTCAATTACGCTTGGCTGAATTCCTTCTGTAGGTTCATCAAGAATAAGAAGTTTAGGATGACTGACCAGCGCCCTTGCAATTGCAAGCTGCTGCTGCTGTCCGCCGGACAGGTTTCCCCCTTTTCTGTGAAGAAATTCCTTGATTATCGGAAAAAGTTCAAACACTTCTTCTCCAACTTTTCCCTTTCCGCCGTTTACCTGTAACCCAAGTTCCAGGTTTTCCTGAACGGAAAGCTGCGGAAAAATATCACGCCCCTGCGGAACATAACCAATTCCAAGCGCAGCTCGTTCATAAGTTTTTAAGCCAATAATTTCCTGACCGCTCAGCTTAATGCTTCCAGAAGGAGTTTTTACAAGCCCCATAATTGATTTAAGGGTTGTGCTCTTTCCAACTCCGTTTCGCCCTATCAGACATACAATTTCCCTGTCTGGAACAGAAAATGTAAGTCCTGGGATTATATTAGATTCGCCGTAACAGGCTGTAAGATCTTTTATTTCAAGCATATTAATCTCCTATAACGCTCCATCTAAGCCTCCGCACTGCTCGGCTTAGATTCCTTTTATCCACGTAGACTTTCGCGACGCTCAAGTCTGCTATCTAGGCGCTCCATCTAAGCCTCCGCACTGCTCGGCTTAGATTCCTTTTATCCACGTAGACTTTCGCGACGCTCAAGTCTGCTATCTAGACGCTCCATCTAAGCCTCCGCACTGCTCGGCTTAGATTCCTTTTATCCACGTAGACTTTCGCGGCGCTCAAGTCTGCTATCTAGACGCTCCATCTAAGCCTCCGCACTGCTCGGCTTAGATTCCGCTCTTATGAAACTTGCCGCGGCCTAGATAAACGGCTTTTACTTTTTC
>JAFOSK010000021.1 GCA_017392945.1 Treponema sp. | reverse complement strand
ATCCAATACAGGGTTGAAGGTACTGTTTGATTTTGCAGTGATTCCCTGTTTTCCGTATTCAAAACCAGCGCTTACTCCTATATATTTACAGATTCTGTAGTCCGCACCAAATGCAAGTTCCCATGAATTGTCGTAATCTGTTTCGCTCAAGATTGAATCCTGATCTGCAAAGTTATTGAAGTAATAGTTAAAGCTTGCGCTAAGATAAAGAGGCTTGAATGCCTGATATCCGATACCAAAGTTAAGTACTGCCGGGAGATCTGTGCGGAATGTCTTGTCTGTTGTGATTCCAAAGAAAGGAGCTACATTTCCTTCTACTGTGTTTACATCGTATGCAATTCGGCTCAAGGTCTGGTACTGGAGCGCTATATCAAGTCCCGGTGCAAAAGTTGGCTTTACATGTACACCGAATACACATGATTCTCCAAATCCACGTGCATTATAGCTGATTGTATTTCCGCCATTCAATGCCATAAAAACGATGTCATTGCATGTAAGCGACATGTCCTGGGTTCCGGTCACATATCTGAACGCAGCTGCAAGTGAAAGCCAGTCAAAAACTTGGAATGATGCACCAAGCTGTCCGCCATAGGTGATTGATGTTACGTCGAGAGAGTGATGCTTTGCCATTGCAAGAGATGCCATTGCAGCTTTGCCGTATGTCATATATGAATTATTATAATTAGAGGCAAGTTCTGTTTCACCTTTTGCAGATGCAGCGGCTGCAGCATAGGCATATTTTGCAGCTTCTTCTTTACATGTCTTTGCTCCGTTTAAGAACATAAGGGTGGTTGCAGAGGTTCCTTCTGAGTAAGAAAGGGCTCCTCCACCCGCATAAACGCCAAAATTTGCAAAAATTGACCAACGGCTCTTTTTGAAAACGATGTCCGCATTCGGATAGAGGTAAACTGTCGTTTCATCATTTGAATAGTAATCATAGATTCCGTATGTAGAGGCAAAATAATTGCCTGTTTTCAATTCGTTTCCGTATTCTTTGAATACGAACTGGTTGCCGGCTTCAATATAAAGACCTTCTTTCATAAAAGCAGTCCCGGCAATGTTGTAAAAGGCTGCTTCTGGACGCTGATTTTCTGTGTTACGGCTTGGATTACGCAAATAGCCGGTACTCATGTTTGTTTTATTCTCAACTCCGCCTGCAAAAGCAGCCGTTGCAGAAAGAACTAGAGCTGCTTTTAATACGCTTTTTTTCATTTTATGCCTCTTTAATTTTGACAAAAATTGTCATTGTGTCATAAAAATAATTTTATATAATTTAGACAAAATTGCAAAAAATGTCAAACTGTATTTTACAGGTTTACAGGCTCTCCCAGGTGGTAGTAATTGAATATTATAGGAACTTTCATCGAAGACCTTACGGAGACGCCGTTTGAATGCAGGTCAGCATAGAAAGTGTTTGAAAAAGACATTTCTCCTTCGTTTATGAATATTTCAATTGAAGTTGTGTCTATTATACAAAGGAAGGAAATTGTTCCGTCTGGCATAGGGGAGACTGGAATTTCTTTTTTTGAAATTTTTCCCGGAAAATCTGTTCTACTCCGGTCAAAAAACAGGGTTCCTTTTTTTGCGTCATAACAGATTTCAACGTATTTATCTCCTGTCTTGTTTTTACATAAGTAAAGAGACATTGAACCTGTTTCGTTTTCAGACAAAGAAAGTTCTGCCTTTAATTCAAAATGCCGTCCGTCAAGAATTTCTATTTCTGTTTTTTCTTTTGGAGCTATTTCTCCGCAGACCCTGTTTATTCTTAATTCATTAAGTTCTTTTACAGGCATCTGATACAGTTTTCCGTTTTTTATTCTTATTTCGCGGGGAATTGTCATTGTTCCTGACCACAAATAATTTTCCGGGGTATAAGGTTCTGGACCGTTCTGTAGCATTGCCATCATTATATGCCTTCCGTCTGGAAGTTCGGTTACTGTAGGGGCATAAAAGTCAATTCCGGAATCTATTATGCTTATGTCAGAATCAGGATCAGATTCATTTTCTGTATAAAAATCCAGCAATTGCGGATCAAAGCTTTTTTTTGTGTAAACAGAACAAAAACCTTTTGAAAGTCCTTTCTGCTTATTTTCTTTCGGGTTGTAATAAGAGAACATGAGGATGTCCGTTTCGTTCAGCCGGAAGGCTGATGGCAGTTCCCATATTTTTGCTGAGGAAATTTTTTTTTCTTCAATTGAGTCACAGAAAGTCCAATTTTTTAAATTTGATGAAGAAAAAATTACAATGGAACCTGTTTTGTCTGTTTTTGACACCGTACACGTCATATAAAAAATTCCGTTGATTTCCACCATTTTGGGGTTGCAGAATTTTGTTTTGTCATATATGAACGGAATGTTCCTGCTTGTTACGACAGGGTTTTCTGTCAGTTTTTCAAATTTATAGCCGTTTCCGATTGCTATGCATTGCTGCTGGACACACAAATCCTTTTGTATGGAGATTCCTGTATAAGCAATCAGAGTTTTTCCATTAAATTCCAATACAGAACCACAAAGACAGCCTGATTCGTCAGAGGAATTGTCAGGGACAAGGGCAAGCGGTTCTGGAGTCCAGTCTATGAGATTTGTTGAAGACGAGTGTCCCCAGCAAATGCAATTTTTTCCTTCAAGAGATATCGTCCACTGGTAAAACAGATTAATCTTTTCATCATAAAAACACAGTGCGCACGGCATTGAAAGTTTACCGCCTGAACTTGAATAATGAAATAAAGGCTTTTCTGAAAGTTTTGCTGCATCCCCGGCAATTATAAAAGCGAGTTCATTTTCTCTGTTCTGAAGTTTTTCCAAAAGATCTGGCATACTTAAATGATAATTTACATTTTTTATATGTCAATAAAATTCTGTTTTGTACAGAAATGTAAATTTTGTCAAAATCAATGGATATTTTCAGTGTACAATGTTATTGAATTAACCTTTAAATAGTGATATTTTAAAAATAAAAATATCATTTAATGGAAATGAATGAACTCTGCCGCAAATTTAGGAGTTTCATTCGTTCTCATAAAGAGGCTGAAAATGGCAAAAGACAAGGTTATCCTGGCTTATTCTGGTGGACTTGATACGACTGTTATCATTCCATGGCTTAAAGAAAATTATGATTACGATGTAATTGCTGTATGTATTGACGTTGGTCAGGGCGATGATTGGGAGGCAATAAAATCCCGTGCATTGAAAACCGGTGCTTCTGCCTGCTATGTAGTTGATGCTCGCAAGGAATATATTGAGGAATACATCTGGACTGCCCTTAAGGCTAATGCAGTCTACGAAGATGAATATCTTTTGGGAACTTCTACTGCACGTCCTTTGATCGGAAAAATCTTAGTTGAATATGCACGTCAGGAAAAAGCGGTTGCAATCTGTCACGGAGCTACTGGTAAGGGAAATGATCAGGTTCGTTTTGAACTTGCAATCAAGGCTTTCGCTCCGGATCTTCAGGTAATTGCCGCATGGCGTGACGACAAATGGAATATGGACAGCCGCGAAGCAGAAATCAAATATCTTGAAGACCGCGGACTTGAAGTTCCAATGAAAAAAGACCAGTCATATTCACGTGACGAAAATATCTGGCATCTTAGTCACGAAGGTCTTGAACTCGAAAAGACAGAAAACGAACCTAACTATAAGCACATGCTCAAGAACACTGTTGTCCCTGAAGAAGCTCCTGCTGACGGTGAATATGTTACAATCGACTTTGAAAAGGGAATTCCTGTTGGACTTAATGGAAAGAAAATGGATGCTCTTGATCTTTTGAATGAGCTTAATGTAATCGGTGGAAGAAACGGTGTAGGTCTTGTTGATATCTGTGAAAACCGCTTTGTCGGAATGAAGAGCCGCGGTGTTTATGAAACTCCGGGTGGAGCAATCCTTTATTTTGCACACAGAATGATGGATCACATCTGTCTTGACCGCGAAACATATCACTTCAAGCAGCAGGTAAGCCTCCGCATGGCAGAACTTATCTACGAAGGAAAATGGTTCACAACTTTGATGGATTCCTGCATGGCATTCATGGACAAAGCCGAAGAAACTGTAACAGGTTGGGCAAAAGTAAAAGTAGTGAAGGGTGCAATCCGCGGTGCAGGCTCTGGTTCAAAGTACAGTCTCTACAACGAATCAATCGCTTCATTCACAACTGGTGAACTCTACAACCACAAAGACGCTCAGGGCTTTAT